>JBEBDG010000126.1:0-6891 GCA_041157165.1 Bacteroidota bacterium | reverse complement strand
TTAGGTAAATTTTTGGCTTTTCGAAGCCACAAGGATTGCATTTTGGGCGACAATAAACTAAAATCAGCCTTTCCACTAGCCGTTTCAATGTCTATAAAAAGTGTATTCTTCATTACTTTCATAAGATCATACTAATTTTTCCAATGTTTCACGTGAAACATGCTGAATATTCGTTTCAAAAAGCTGCTTAAAATGGTGTAAAACAACCTCCTTGACCCTTTTTTCATCTACTCGATAGCCTAATTCTTTTTCCAAAGAAGTAACCCCATATTCCATAATTCCACAAGGTACAATGTGTTGAAAATAACTTAAATCCGTGTTAATATTCAAAGCGAAACCGTGCATGGTAATCCATCTGGATGCTTTGACTCCCATGGCACAAATTTTTCTTTTATTAGACGAATCCGGGTCAATCCAAACTCCTGTTAAATTATCCACTCTTCCTGCTAGTAAACCAAATTCCAGACAAGATTGTATAATTACTTCTTCTAAATTACGTAGATACAGGTGTATGTCTGTAGTAAAATTCTCTAAATCTAAAATTGGATATCCGACTAATTGACCAGGGCCATGGTACGTAATATCGCCCCCTCTGTTGATTTTAAAATAACTAGCTCCAATTTGGCTCAAAAATGCAGGTTGCAGCAACAAATGATCCTCGTTACCACTTTTACCTAAGGTGTATACATGAGGATGCTCACAGAATAGCATGAAATTAGGGGTGTTCAACTGATCTTCCTGCGAGCGTTTTCTATTGCCCAGTTTTATTTCGGAAACATGACCCAAAAGCGATTCTTGGAAGTCCCAAGTTGCTTTGTAATCGACTTTCCCCAAATCAACAAATTGAACATTTTTATTCTTTTCCATACTTATCAAGAACCTGTTAGGCTAACAAACCTAATCCCACTACATTTAATTAACAAAGATACAACAATGGCTAAACATCTGGTGCAAGGTAAACAAGCAGAAGAGATTGCAGCAAATTATTTAATGGAAAAAAACTACCAACTCGTTGATAAAAATTACAGACGGGGAAAATCAGAGGTAGATATAATCGTTAAAAAAGAAAATTTTATCGTATTCATTGAGGTGAAGTCGCTCAAGGGAAAGATGGGCGTTTATCCTGAGCAGCAGGTAACAAGGGAAAAAATAAATCTCATTCACTCTGCTGCAAATGTCTACCAAATGGAACATAATTGGAGGGGAAATGTTCAATTTGACATAATTGCCATTACTTTTTTTGCAAAACATTATGAAATTGAACATTTCAAGGATGCTTTTTAGTAAATTTGCGCTTTCGAGTAATTATGATTCATTTTTTTGAAGAAGACATCCGTGTACCATTGAACAATAAACGAGCTATAAAATCGTGGCTTAAGAGCGTGTCTAATGAAGAAGGAAAAAAAATAAAAGAACTCAATTATGTATTCTGTTCAGATGCATATTTATTAGAAATGAACCAAACATATTTGAATCACAACACATTAACGGATATCATTACTTTTGATCAATCAGAGGATTCAAAAATTGTAGAAGGAGACATCTATATTTCTTTCGAACGAGTAATTGAAAATGGGAAAAAACTTGCTAGCGAAAACACAGAATTATATCGCGTAATGGTCCATGGTTTATTGCATTTGCTTGGCTATAAAGACAAGAAAATTGAAGACCAAAAAACCATGCGAGAAAAAGAAGATTATTATTTGCAAACGATTAATTGGAATTAAAATGTTTCACGTGAAACATTAAACAAAATGCAATACAATTACGACGTCATAGTAGTGGGGGCCGGACACGCCGGATGCGAAGCGGCTAATGCAGCGGCTAGAATGGGTTCAAAGGTTATGCTTATAACCATGAATCTTCAAACTATCGCACAAATGTCTTGTAACCCTGCAATGGGGGGGGTGGCGAAAGGACAAATCGTTCGTGAGATAGATGCTTTAGGAGGCATGTCTGGAATCATTTCTGATAAAACAATGATCCAATTCCGCATGTTGAATCGTTCAAAGGGTCCTGCGATGTGGTCGCCAAGGTGCCAATCCGACCGAATGCGTTTTGCTGAAGAATGGAGATTAGCCTTGGAACAAAATGAAAATGTAGACTTCTGGCAAGATTCTGTTCAGGAATTAATCATTCAAAAAAACAAAGTAACTGGGGTCAAAACACGAATGGGGATGCAATTCAATGCTCCATCCGTTGTGCTCACAAATGGAACATTTTTAAATGGCTTAATCCATATTGGAGAAAAAAGTTTTGGGGGAGGAAGAATGGCTGAACCGAATGCGGTCGGCATCACAGAACAATTGGTTTCAATCGGATTTGATTCTGGAAGAATGAAAACAGGTACTCCACCAAGAGTTGATGGAAGAAGCTTGAATTATGAGGCGATGGAGGAACAAAAGGGAGATGAAAATCCAAGCACTTTTTCTTATTTGAGCAAACAAGCAATTCAAGAACAACGCTCCTGCTGGATTACCCATACAAATGAAAAAGTACATGAAGTTCTAAGAAAAGGATTCGATCAATCGCCCATGTTTGCTGGTAGAATCAAGGGCCTTGGCCCAAGGTATTGCCCTTCGGTAGAAGATAAAATTAATCGTTTTGCTGATAAAACAAGTCACCAAATATTTGTAGAACCAGAAGGATGGAATACCGTTGAAATTTATGTAAATGGTTTCTCAACATCTTTGCCTGAAGAAATTCAATTTGAAGCGATTTGTTTGATACCTGGATTTGAAAATGCTAAAATGTTCAGACCAGGTTATGCCATTGAGTATGATTATTTCCCGCCTACACAACTACTTCCAACATTAGAAACAAAATTGATCAGCGGTTTGTTTTTTGCTGGACAAATCAATGGAACAACCGGCTACGAAGAAGCAGCTTGCCAGGGCCTAATGGCTGGAATCAATGCACACCAATATACACACCAGTTAAACCCATTTACCTTATCAAGGTCAGAAGCATACATTGGGGTTTTGATTGATGATTTAATTAACAAAGGAACTGATGAGCCTTATCGTATGTTTACATCACGCGCTGAGTTTAGAACGCTATTGAGACAAGATAATGCAGACGAAAGGTTAACAGAAAAAGGATACCAATTAGGTTTAGCCAATCAATATCGATTCGATACATTTCAAAATAAAAAACAAAAAGTCAATCAATTGATTGAGGAGTTAAAATCTACCAAGTTAAAACCAACAGAAGCAAATCCATGGTTGGAGTCAATCGGAGCAAGTACTATAAGAGAAGGGGCGCCATTGATTAATTTCTTGAAAAGATCGGATTTAACATTTGAACATTTGATGCAACATGAATCCATTGCGCCAATTGTAAAAAAATATTCTGCCGAAGAAGTTGAACAAGTTGAAATCATTATCAAATACGAAAGCTATATTGACAAAGAGCGGAAAATGGTTGACAAAATGAAAGCCATGGAAGACCTACAAATTCCTTCAAATTTTGATTACGATAAAATCAAAACGCTTTCAACAGAATCTAGAATTAAATTGAAAAATATAAAACCGCAAACCATTGGACAAGCAAGTAGGATTTCGGGCGTCTCAGCCTCGGACATATCTATTTTATTGTTATTCATGGGAAGATAATATGGAAATCATAAGCAATTGCCCCATTTGTCAGAGCCAACACATCGAATCTTTTCTAGAAGCAAAAGATTATACGGTCTCTGGAGAAGTGTTTAAAATAGTACAATGCAGAAGCTGTGATTTTTTATTTACAAACCCAAGGCCCTCCGCAAAAGAAGCAGGGAAATATTATGAATCCATAAATTATATTTCTCATTCCAATACCAATGAAGGAATCGTTAACAAATTATACCATTGGGTTAGAAACGTTACCCTGAAACAAAAAACTAATTGGATTGAAAACTTTCGACAGGCCAATGAATTATTAGATATTGGTTGTGGCAATGGCCATTTTGTTAAAGCTTGTATCGATAGGGGATGGGATGCAATGGGAATGGAATTAGATAGCAAAACCTCCGAACAAGCCCGTAAAAACACAAAAGCTACCATTGTTAACCAATTACAAGAAATAAAAGAAAGTCAACAATTTCAAATTATTAGCCTTTGGCATGTTTTGGAACATGTATATGAATTAGACGATTATTTTAGATTTTTTACAAGTCATTTAAAGCCAAATGGAAAATTATTAATTGCGCTGCCTAACCCTAAATCACACGATGCAGATAAATTTAAAGCTTATTGGGCTGCCTATGATGTACCCCGCCATATTCATCATTTTACGCCCAAATCAATAGAATTGTTAGCAAAAAAATATGGCTTTAAATTGATTCAAACAAAGGGACTATTGTTTGATAGTTTTTACATTAGCTTATTGAGCAATGAGTACGAAAGTGGTCATAAAAAATTAATTTCATCCTTTATAACAGGCGCTTTTTCCAATTTAAAAGCATTTATTTTTCACGGAAATTATTCAAGTAATTTATACATCTTTGAGCATGCAAAGAAGTAAGATAACCTATTTATTCTACCTAAGCTGTATGTTTGGGATTTACAATTTGGTCTTGTCAAGTTGTGCTCAAGTAGCTGCGCCACCTGGTGGAAAAAAAGATACCTTAGCTCCAGTGCTGGTTTCTTCAATACCTGCACAAAAAAGTAAAAATTATGTTGGAAAAAAGATAGAAATCCTCTTCAATGAATACGTAGACATCAAGAATATCAATCAAGAGCTATTGGTTACTCCGTCTGTTGGATTTTATGAAACTAAAATCAATCCGAAAGGATTGAGTATTATTTTAGATTCCGCACTTCAAAAAAATACAACCTATACCTTTAATTTTAGAAATGCAGTAAGTGATATTTCTGAACGAAACATAGCAAAAAATATAAAGGTCGTTTTTAGTACGGGCAATTTAATCGACTCTCTTTCCATCAAAGGAAATGTTAAAAATTTAGATAATAATAAAAATATTGAAAATGCATTAGTAGCCCTTTATCCTTACACAGATACCTTGGCTATTGATAAAGTGAAACCAAGTTATTTTACAAAAACTGACACCTCTGGAAATTACCAATTAGAAAATATTGCTGCAGGAAAATACTTCATGAGTAGTTTTGTAGATATTAATAATAACTTAATTGTTAATACAAACAAAGAACCATTTGCAATTTTACCTATTAAGTTCATTGAGTTAAAAAGCAATATTGAAAAACAAGATTTTCAACTTAGCATTCAAAATACAGATTCTTTAAAAATCTTAAAAACAACTACCACGGCAAAAACGATCTTATATGAATTCAACAGAGGTTTAAAAGAGTTGCATATTTCATCAAACTCTACTAAAAACGATAAGTTTATTTATCAGATCGAAAATAAACAAAATGTACGCCTCTATAAATCAAATTGGAATGCAAGCGATACGTTATTTTTAGAAATCCAAACAAAAGATTCTTTAGACCGAACGAAAGTATTTAAAGTAAAATCTAAATTCAGAGAAGCAAACAAAAAAGAGAAAATCGGAAAACAAGTTTTTAATTTTAATATCTATCCAAAACCAGGATCTCTTTTTTCTCCATTAGATTCCATTCAGATTGATTTTGAAAAACCTATTTCTTCGTGGAACATACGAAAAATATATTTTCAAAAAGACTCTTTAAGGAAAATACCTTTATCTGAAAATCAAATAAAATTAAATTCGTATTCTAATCAATTGAAAATTGCTTCACGCCATTTGCCTAAGGAAAAAACGAAATTAATAATAGAAAAAAATGCCTTTGTGAGTGTTGAACAAGATTCAACCGATAAATACGAATTAGAAATCATCAAAGAAGATATAGAAAATTATGGTTTAATTTCTGGCAAATTAAATCAGATTCAAAAAGGGACATCCTATATCGTACAATTAATTAATGAACGAGAACAAGTTTTATCTTATCAATTAACAACAAATGAAAAATTCTTATTTCAATACATTCAACCAGAAATCTATTTGATTAAAGTAATTGAAGATCGTAATGGTGATGGCTATTGGACTCCTGGCAATTTAAAATCAAAACAATTGCCTGAACGAATCTTTTTCTTTCCTACAAAATTGAAATTAAAGGCCAATTTTGAATTAACAGATTTAATAATACCTGTGAATTAAAATGTGGATAACCTGTGGAAATAAGCAGAAAATTATCCACATCTAATACACACACTTGTGAAGAAATAGTTTTTTAAAGCAAAAATGTGTACAAGTCAATTTTTATACACTACTTATCCAAAAGTTATACACATCACAAATCAATAAGTAAAATTTATAAGTTATTATTTATCAATATTTTATAAACTATTATTCGACTTATCCACATATCCACATAGAACAATAACTAATAACAAAAAGAATAGAAATTTAAATTTTATTTTTTATAAATAAGTAATGTGGATAATTTGTTTTTCTTCTAAAACAGCATAATATAAGGTGTTAAATCAAAATTATTGTGTTATTTTAACAATTTTATTTACTTTTTGTCTTATATGTGGTAAAAAAGAATTTTTATTGATTGTTACTTGTGGATAATTTGTGGATAAACAGTAAGAAACATCTTTCATTACAAATTTTTGTTAAAATTGTTCAAATCAGACTTACTCTTATTAACTTTGAGTATATACTTAATATACTATGAAGCATCAACAACTTAATCGAGTATTTGATTTATTATCTGCCTACAAAGAGCAAGAAGTTCCCATTTTATTTAACAAGAAAAGAAATGGTTCCTGGGAGAGTTATTCTTCTACGAGCTTTTTGCAAGTGGTAAATGAATTGGCATTGGGTTTTTTGACGATTGGAATTCGTCCGGGCGATAAGGTTGCTTTAATTTCCAGCAATCGAAATGAGTGGAATATTGTGGATTTTGC
>JBEBDG010000125.1:0-6901 GCA_041157165.1 Bacteroidota bacterium | reverse complement strand
CGCAACCTTTAAATTAAGTGCTGAGACTATTCAAGAAGTTATTGGTACTTTGTCTCAACAAACCATAGATGACATTCATTTTGCTCAAACGCAAATTAGAAACTTTGCTCAGCACCAAAAAGATGCGCTCAAAGATATAGAGGTAGAGACTTTACCGGGCGTCTTTTTAGGTCATAAAAATATCCCAGTCAACAGCGTTGGCTGTTATGTGCCGGGGGGGCGTTACCCTATGGTAGCCTCTGCGCACATGAGTATTTTAACTGCTAAAGTTGCCGGAGTGAAGCGAGTGATTGCCTGTACTCCACCTATTAATGGGGAATTACCTGCGGCTACAATTGCTGCTATGTATTTTGCTGGAGCAGATGATATTTATATTTTGGGGGGTGTTCAAGCCATTGGAATGATGGCCATCGGTACCGAAACTGTGGAGTCGGTAGATATGCTGGTGGGTCCGGGTAATGCCTATGTGGCAGAAGCTAAAAGGCAATTATATGGTAGGGTTGGAATCGATTTGTTTGCGGGTCCCACTGAAACCTTAATCATTGCCGATGATTCTTGCGATGTGGTTACTTGTGCAACCGACTTATTAGGACAAGCAGAACACGGTCCTACTTCTCCTGCGATTTTATTAACAACCAGCCATTCAATAGCAGAAGGCATTGAGGAGGAAGTACAAAGACAATTAAGCATTCTTCCAACGGCCGATGTGGCATCTCAGTCATGGGCAAATTATGGTCAGGTAATCCTATGCGATACCATAGATGAGATGGTTGCTGAAGCCGATCGAATTGCAAGTGAACATGTGCAAGTTATGACCGAGAACCCTCGTTATTTCTTGGAAAATATGACGAACTATGGTGGACTATTTTTAGGAGATAAAACCAATGTAGCTTATGGGGATAAAGTGATTGGCACCAACCACACCTTGCCAACCAAAGAGGCAGCTCGATACACAGGTGGACTTTGGGTAGGGAAGTTTTTGAAAACCTGTACCTATCAAGAAATTAGAACCCCAGAGGCCAGTGCCATGATTGGCGAATATTGTTCTCGCTTGTGTGCCATCGAAAATTTTTGGGGACATAAAGAACAAGCCGATTTGAGGGTTCGAAAATTTGGACAAAATGGATAAAGGGAATCGCATTGTTTTAATAACAGGGGGAGGTGGAGAAATTGGTTCAGCCATTGCAAGAAAATTTGCAACAGAAGGGTATTTGGTCATCATTACCTACCATTCAAATGAAGCAAAAGCAAAAAAAGTTCTTTCAGAATTGAGCGGAGAAGGTCATTGGGCCTTTCATGCACCTAATACAGACCCGCAAAAGATTCAAGATTTAACGAAGGAGATCGCGCAAAAACATGGACACCTACATGTTCTTGTAAACAATGCAGGAATTACCATTCCGGTTCCTCATCACGATTTAGAAAGCTTAAGTGACGAGTGGATTGATCGAATCATGCAAACAAATTTTAGAGGGGGCTTTGCCATGACAAGGGCCTGTAAAGATGTATTATTGGCTGGAGCAAATGCGGCGGGTCAGTCGTCTTGCATCATAAATATTTCATCCATTGCTGGTCAATTTGGAATGGGAAGCAATGTAGCGTACTGTGCTTCTAAAGCGGCAGTAGACAGTATGACAAAATCACTCGCAAGGGCATTGGCACCAGCCATTCGTGTGGTTTCTGTTTCTCCTGGTTTTGTGGAAGGAGAATACACGAGAAATTTTTCGACATCATTTTTAAAAGAACAAAAAGATAAAACGCCATTGGAGCGTTTTGCGAATGCCAACGATGTAGCAGACGCTGTTTTTGCTGCAAGTAACCTCTTAACATTTACAACTGGGTCAATCATCAATGTTGATGGAGGCCGTTTATTAAAATAACTATGAAAATCATTGATTTATCGGTAACAATTTCTGAAAAAATTAAAGAACCTCTTCCTACTAAAATTGTCTATGAAGACCACAAAGAAGGAGCCAAAAAAATGGGGGGTAAATTATTTGAAGGTCTTGAGGGCGTATTTATTGATGGGAATGGTCCCGCGGGAGAATTTTTAACGGTTACATCTCATTGTGGCACACACGTGGACGCTCCTTATCATTACTTTCCAACGAGTGAAGGTAAGCCTTCGCGTACCATTGATGAAATGCCCTTAGAATGGTTTTTTCAAGATGGAGTGGTTTTAGATTTTACGGATAAGCCAGATGGCTATATGTTTGAGCCAGAAGATTTAATTGAAAAATTAAATGCCATAAATTATCAATTAAAGCCATTAGATATTGTTTTAATTCGTTGTGATGCTGACAAAAGATTGCATCAAGAAGAATACGCAAGGGTACATGTCGGGGCTTCGGCCGCTGCTACGCATTGGTTAATCGATCAAGGAATAAAAGTAATGGGAATTGATGGTTGGGGCTGGGATATTCCCTTGCATTTACAAGTGGAGGAATACAAAAAAAATCCGCGACCAGGAATTATCTGGCAAGCCCATTACGTAGGCATTGAAAAAGAATATTGTCAAATCGAAAAATTAGCTAATTTAGAACAATTGCCACCATTTGGATTTAAAGTGGCGTGTTTCCCAGCTAAGATTGAAAAAGCAAGTGCAGGCTGGACAAGATGTGTGGCCATTTTACCTGATTAATGCGGAAATCATGATTTTAGAATTAGCCAATATAGTGATTAAGGAGGGCCAAAACGAAGCTTTTGAATTGGCCCTAAATTCGGCCAAGGCGGTAATTGCTCAATCCAAAGGATTTAAAGGAATTGAAATAAATAAATGCATTGAGGAATCGAATCGATATGCTTTTTTTATTTATTGGGAGAGCCTTGAAGACCATACCATTGGTTTCAGAGGTTCCGAATTATTTACTAAATGGAGAGCCTTGATTGGGCCTTATTTTGATACACCTCCTGTGGTTCTTCATTATGAAATTCAATAAAATTGTATAAATCTATTTAACGATATAAAAATGGTCAAAAAAGTTTTAGTTGTTGGAGGTGGTATTGGCGGACAATCAGTTGCCATTGCCTTACGACAGGCTGGAGTGGAAGTTGATATTAATGAAATCCAGTCGGAATACAATGTATATGGCGTTGGTATCATTCAACAGGCCAATGCACTTCGTGCATTGGATGCATTAGGAGTGGCAGAGGAAGCTATGCGAAGAGGATCGCCTTACCCAATGGTAAAATTATGCCTTGCTCATGGACATCAAATTGGAGCGGCAGGTACGCCACCGATTGGAAAATTTCCTTCCCATAATGGAATTTCAAGAAGGACATTACATGATATATTGTTCGAAAAATGTCAAAAAGAAGGAGTTAATTACCGTATGGGTTATACGGTGGAGTCTTTGTTTGACAATGGAGAGCAGGTTGAAATTGGTTTTTCTAATGGGGAAAAAGTGACATACGATATAGTCATTGGTTCAGATGGCATTCAGTCAAAAATCAGAGGAATGATTTTTGGGGAATACAAACCACAATATGTGGGTCTTTCTGTTTGGCGTTATCCATTGAAACGTCCTGAAAATTTAGACACAGGTTATATTTATTTTGGTAAGAAAAGTAAGGTCGGAGTAATCCCTATGTCTGAAGACTCCATTTATATCTTTTTGAATTCTGCTGAAGGAGCGGACAATCCAATAATTCCAGAAAACGAATTAGTCCCTCGCCTGAAATCCTACATGCAAGAATTTCCAAATCCAATGGTGCAAGGATTGATTGATCAAATTGTGGATCCATCCTTGGTTAATTACCGTCCATTGGAGGTTTTGAAACTTCCAGCACCTTGGCACAAGGGTAGGGTTGTCATCATCGGCGATGCGGCACATGCAACGATTCCTCAATTAGGATCTGGAGCAGCATTGGCTATTGAAGACGCAGTGGTTTTGGTAGAAGAATTGCAAAAAAATAAAACGCACCAAGAGGCCTTTGAAAAGTTTATGCAGCGTCGTTTCGATCGCTGCATGATGGTAGTAGACGCATCTGAAACATTGGGACAATGGGAAGTATTGGAATATTCTGGCCAAGCTCTTCCAGAGGGGGCGAACATGGGCGCTTTGATGGGAAAAACAACAATGGCATTAACACAAGAAATATAAGCGATGAAATTAGTTACGTTTGAAAATCCACAAGGGAAAAGCAGAATAGGTTGGGTTCTGGGAGAACAAATTGTAGATATGCAATTGGCATCTGACAAGTTGCCAACGGACATGTTGTCTTTTATTGACAACCACGAGGAATTCATGAGCATCATTCATTCCCTAAAAGACGTTAAGGCGCATTATGCCCTTTCTGAGATTAAATTATTAGCACCATTACCTAATCCGCGAAGTTTTAGAGATTATATTGGTTTTGAAAAACACATGTTGAATGCTTCGAAATCATTTGGTCATACCATCGGTCAGGCTTGGTATGAAATGCCTATTTTTTACTTTACCAACCACCAGGCCATTTATGGTCCTGAAGACGAAATTGTTCGTCCCAAAAAAGAAACTAAATTGGATTTGGAATTGGAAATGGCTTGTATCATTGGTAAAAAAGGTAAAGATATTTCAGTTGATGAAGCAAAGAATCATATTTTTGGTTATACCATTTACAACGATTGGACAGCAAGAGCCATCCAAAAACGAGAAATGGAATTGCCTTTAGGTCCACACAAAGGAAAAGACTTTGCAAATGCCATTGGCCCATGGATTGTAACGGCAGACGAAATGGAACAATATATGGGTGAAAACGATCGCTTTGATCTTCGTATGACTTCTCGAATCAATGGAGTGACCGTATGCGATGGCAATTACAATTCGGTACATTATACCTTTAGTCAAATGATCGAAAGAGCCTCTGAAAATAATGTCAATTTGATGCCAGGGGATATTTTGGGCTCAGGAACTTTGGGCTGGGGTAGCTTGATTGAAAATAATTTTACAGTACATCGCCCATTAGAACCAGGGGATGTTGTAGAATTAGAAATTGAAGGAATTGGTATTTTGAGAAATAAAGTTGTGTAAAAATGCCACAAAGTGGGGAAATTCTAGTATTGAATGCAGAGAACATGGATGATTTCCATTTTGGAAACATCAAATGGAACTTACCTATTCGTAACGCTTCCAAATCATTTCATATTAATAAATTAGAAGATTTCAGGCCCTTTTTTCATTTTCCACTACCTCCACATCGGAAGGAAGTTATTGATATCATTTATATTACTAAAGGTGTTTCCGTCAGGAGTAAGGGCCTTAATCAATATGAATTTGGAGCAAATGAATTATTTGTTTTACCAGCTTATCAAATAACAAGCCATGATGCCATGAGTGAAGATATTGAGGGGTATTTTTTACATGCAGACCCTCAAATTATCCAAAAAGGGTCTAGTACGACTTTGGATTTTCCCATTTTAGATTTCTTCACCAATCCTGTTGTTCAAATTCCTGAAGAGGTTCATTCCACATTTTTGACTATTTTGAAACGTCTGGAGAATTTATATCAACAAAAAAATGAAATCGATTTTGATTTGATAGGGTATTACCTTACAGTTTTATTGAAAGAAATTTCAAATTTCTCGGCTCCTTCTGAGCCGAAAAAAAGTGCTTCGCACTTGATTTTACAAAAATACAAAGAGGCGCTATCGGAGTTGATTTATCAAAAACAAAAAGTGGCGGACTATGCCGAACATTTAAATATTTCACCCAATCATTTGAATAAATGTGTAAAGCAATTAACAGGGAAATCGGCTCAAGATATTTTAAATGAAATGTTGATTTTAGAGGCAAAATCTTTGCTGAAATATTCTGATTTACAAATTGCGGAAATTGCTCAAAAGTTAATGAATCAAAGTCCAAGTAATTTTAGTCGTTTTTTTAAAACACAAACAGGACTTACGCCTAAGGAATATAAATAATGTAAAATCGTTTAAATTCTTAACCTATGAAAAAATTACTTACCTATGAAAACTATGTGGTAGCCTTAATGGCTCTCATTTTTGGCTGCATCTTTTTTGATCGATTGGCATTAAATTTTTTAATTCCTTATGTAGCAAAAGATTTACTTTTATCAGATACCCAAATAGGTTTATTGGCAGGTGCCTTGTCTTTTGCTTGGGCCATTTCTTCTTATTCAACCACAGCTTTTGCAGAGGCAAAAAATGCCAAAAGAGTTATTTTTTTGCTGGGAGTTTTGGTGTTTTCAATTTGTTCCTTTGGTTCGGGTCTTGCCAATAGTTTTATAGTTTTATTACTAGCTCGTTTGGTGATGGGAATGGCCGAAGGACCCATTATTCCATTGGCTCAAAGTTTTGTTGAAAAAGAATCTTCACCCAATCGATTGGGGATGAATGCAGGCATTTTACAAGCAGTGGGTTCTGCTTTGTGTGGGAGTATTTTGGCGCCTGTGGTCTTGGTTCAATTGGCAGAAAACATGGGCTGGAGAGAGGCTTTTTTTATAGCAGGTACACCCGGAATAATTTTAGGATTTATTGCTTATTTTACGTTGAGGCCTACCACTACCCAAACTGATAGAGTGAAAGAAGTACAGCAAACAGGAATTAAGGAATTATTACAATATGTGAATGTGCGTAAAAGTATGGGGATTGCTTGCGCTATTTTTGGATGGTGGTTTGCCTCCTTACCTTTCATAACCAAATATTTTGTTAATGTGCAGGGTATGTCGGGCGATGAAATGGGAAAGACAATGGGGTTATTAGGAGTTTCCGGACTTTTATCTGCCATTATTGTGCCCACCCTTTCGGATAAGTTTGGGCGGAAAAAAATCTTGTTGATTTTTGTATTTATCGGTATTTTTTATCCCTTATTTGTTCAATTTTTAGCGGGTTCTGCCTTGCAATTGCCTGCCATGTTTTTATCTTATTTCATGATGGGAACATTGCCAATTGCCGCGGCAG
>JBEBDG010000124.1:0-6909 GCA_041157165.1 Bacteroidota bacterium | reverse complement strand
ATGCTACCAATTATCTAAATTTGTCTACAAGGACAAAAAAATAGTCCGTTTAAACGGACTATTTAATTTTTATTTGAAGACTAACACTATGTCCGACCATTCCATTAGACCGGTGATAATATCCATATCTCAATTCCATAGAGTTCCAATTCACTAAGTGCGCAATACCACCAGGAGGAGCCATTCGAAGACCTACCCCAACAAACTCTGAAATAAATTTTGACAAATCATAATCAGAGGTGTAAAACTGCTCGGAAGCATCATGCGCTCCGTACTTATTGAAATATTTAGCAGCAGATTGATTGTTAACACGGTAAAATGGCATCACAGAAAAGAAGGGACTAATTTTATACGGTATCTCAATATTTGCAGTATGAGCCACCATTCCCCAATCATCCACATAAAAACGGTAAAATCCCCTTACTACCAACTTGTCTCCACCAAAATAACTTACACGTAAACCAACAGGCAATTTCAATTTAGTACTGGGCAATTTTTCTGTTGTATGGTTACCATTTGTAAAATAAACGCGATGAAAAGGCGTACTCAGCATTCCTTCCTGGAATCCAGGCTCAATAATCCCCATCAACTGCAATCTTTGATTGATAACCTGGGCAATTGAAAAAGAACCGGAAAAGGTGTTTCTTGGTTTATAGGCTATCCCTGCCTGGTCACGGTGTGCGCCTGAAGGATAATCTGCCGGACGTAATTCGGACGGCAAAATACACATATACGAATCCAAATAAGCAGACCCCTTGATCGAATATTCTGTATTCTTATCTTTCGACAAAAATGTCAAACCCGCATTAAATCCGTGAGAACGGTAATCATATTCTGTAGAGTAGGCATATCCCAAAGACTTAGTGGTACGCGAAATATCATCTTTCACAGACCAGTTAATGCTCGGATAAATATGCACATCACTTTTGGAGGCAGATGATCTTGTCAGCGGATCAATATTATCAGAAGAAGCAGAAGTATACCGATCAATATTAAAATCTAAGTTAAAGGAATGCAACCGATTGTAATGATCAATTTTTGAAAAAGTAATATCAAATGAATTAGCAAAATCGGTTAAATATTCTGTTCCTACACCACCCGTGATGGCCGAATTATTTCCATCCTGCATGTAATACCCAGAAACAATATTGATTTCTTCAAATTTCAAATTACGCTTCTTGAAATTTGTGGTATCACTGTAATAAGTACTTAATTGAGCATTTCCTGCTTGCAAAAAACTACAATAAAGGCCAATGGCTAAAACTATTTTTTTCATAATGTTTGTTCTTAATTACAGCCGCAGCCTCCACCACTTTTACCTCCATTTGCTCCAGATGCCCCCTCTCGATACAAATAAAAAGCCTGCTCAAACTTTTCACTTTTTCTAGAGGAAAGTTCCATTTCAGAATCATTAATTCTGCTTTTTTGGTATTCTTTTACTGTCGTACATGAACCCAAAAAGATCATACAGACAATCAAAAACAACATGAAATTTAGATATTTCATAAACTATTTAATTATTTTTCAAAAATGTTTTTTTTAAATTATCAGTGGAAAATAAGCGGTTATCATCATCGATCAATATGCCAGCTATTCCATTTAACTGATTAAGCAAATGTAAACCCGCTTCAACACCCATAACTGCAACAGGGGTTGTGAGTGCATCGGCCAATTCAGCAAAGGGTGCAATAACCGTAACAGATTTCAAACCTTTTACCGGAAATCCCGTTTTAGGATGAATCGTATGGGAATATTTAACACCGTCAATCCAAACAAACTTTTCATAGGTTCCTGAAGTGGCAACTGCATAATTACGAATTGGAATTTCTGCCAAAACCTCTAGAGGAGCATCAGGATTCGATAAAGCAATTTTCCAATCTTGGTTATTTTCATCCAAGCCCCATGCACATAAATCACCAGAAGCATTCACAATTCCATTAGAAAACCCCTGATTTTGTAGGTATTTTTTGGCTTGATCTGCTGCATACCCTTTCCCAATTCCCCCAAAACCAATCCGCATGCCTTTCTTTTTTAAATAAATCGAACACTCGTTTGCATTCAATTCAATATTCTTATAATTTATCAACTTTACTGCTTCTTTTGCATTTTCTGGACTTGGCAATTGGGCCATTAGTTGATTAAAATTCCAAAAATCTTTATCTAATGATCCATAGCTTAAATCAAAAGCACCATCTGTCAAATCTGAAATTTTTTGCGCTCTTTGTACCAATTGAAATACCTCCAAGGGTACCTGAATTGGTCTTATTCCTGCAAATTGATTTACCTTATTGATGACACTATTTGCTTGATATGTTGAGAATAAGGATTCAATTCGTTTAATTTCATCAACGGCCAATTGTAAAGCTTCCTCAGCACTATTTTTATTTTCACCAACGATACCAAGCACAAACCGATTACCCATCAAATGTTCTTGTCGGCGAAAAATCATTGCTTTGCACTTTCAATCTCCTGGATAAATTTACTAATGGAAGACTGAAAACCTTCCCATTTTCGAAGCACTTTGCCGTCTGAATTAATCAGAACCGTTAATGGAAATTTACCTTCAGAATTATATTTTTCTGCCATCAAATCATTTTTTGCTTGCTGGGCATTTTCCAATTGATTTTTCTTTAATCTTGGAAAATCAGCACGAACCAGAACTAATTTTCCTGAAGCAAATTGTTTGAATTGTTCGGATTCGAATACTTCTTTTTTTAATTGAATACAGGGTCCACACCAATCTGATCCTGAAAAATTCAATAAAATGACTTTTTGTTCCGCTTTGGCTATTTTTTGAGCCTCTGAAAAATCAGACCCCCAGCCTTCATTTGCTAGACCTTGAAAACATATAAGGCTACAAAAAAGAAATATAAATATTTTCATCTACTTAGTAAATTGTTAAAATGGTACCGTCAACTTGGGTTTTATAAACAGTTAAATTGCTTCGCGCGATTGTCGTAAGAGTTTGACCTGTTAGCGAAAATCTTGCCCCATGATCTGTACAATAAAATTCTGTTTTATTAAATATTACCCTTCTTTTGGGTTCATGAGTACATAAATTAGAGGCAGCTACATAATTACCATTAGCAGTTTTACCGATAACATATAAGTTATTTACGATAATATAGCCTCCTGCATTTTTTAAATTACTGGCCGTACTTGAATTAAGATCAATTTTTGCCAAGGCGTTTACTGTTGTACCTCCTCCAGTAGTTCCACCAGTGGTACTACCAGTAGAACCTCCAGTGGTTCCACCCGGAGTGGCACCAGAGCTTGGTGCCGAAGGACTCGTTGAATTTAAATCCGCAACAGATTCTCCATTTGAATTAAGAACCAAAGAATCTACGTTAAAATCTTCATTTTGTGTACAACTACTTAACGCGGCTAATAAAGCAGGACCTGTAAATCCGACTGCCTTTAAAAATTGAAACCTACTGTATTTTTTCTCCATCAAAAAATTAATAATCATTCGATATTACTAATTAATTTTATCCTCTACCAATTGAATCTACTATTCAAATGAAATAATCGATAAAAGCGACAATTTAGAGGATGACTAATCTCTATAATTGAGAGCTGGCTTTCTATTTCCTAGCAATGATTCATATTTAAAATCAGCACCTCTCCTCTTTTCTAATTCCTCCTTTGCCTTTTTTAAAATTTCAGGTGATAGAAATAAATCAATTGTTGATGAGGCGATGGTTTTAGCAGCAACCATCATGCCTTTTTTACCAATACTCATTCCACCCGCTGCTACTGCCTGCCAACTATGTGCTGATGTTCCGGGTACCCAAGTTGCTGCCCCCATACCAATTGTAGGGACTGTCCAGCTAACATCAGCAACATCAGTAGAACCACCCCCGCTCGGATCTGGGCGTCCTATGGAAGTAATTTGAGTTGAATTTAAATCCACTTTTTGCATTCCTGGAGTTTGCTGAATTGTTGTAGCAAATTCTAATTCCTTTGAATCAAGCGTATATCCTCCTATTTGTTGTAAATTATCTCCCATTACTTTAGCCAATACATCATTAGGAAGTACTTCATAAACTCCTCCAATTAATTCAACTTCAAACTTTGTTCCTGTACCTAAACTTGCTCCTTCAGCAGCCTTTTCAATTCGGTTCCAAACATCCTTTACAATTTCTCTTTTAGGAGAGCGTACATAGTAGTAAACTTCAGCAAAATCTGGAACAATATTTGGCGCTTTTCCACCATTAGTAATAACATAATGAATCCTTGTTGAACTTGGCACATGCTCACGCATCATGTTGGCCATATGATTCATTGCTTCCACTGCATCAAGAGCAGACCTTCCCATTTCTGGAGAGGCTGCCGCATGAGACGATAAACCGTAAAATCTAAATTTACCTGCCTTATTGGCCAAAGAGGAAGCATTGCTGACCGTATTTTCATCATTTGGATGCCAATGCAACATTGCATTTACCCCATTGAATAGTCCTGCGCGAACCATATATACTTTACCAGACCCACCTTCTTCAGCCGGACAACCGTAAACTTTAATCGTTCCTTTTTGGCCTGTTTCCTTCATCCATTCTTTGACAGATATAGCCGCAGCGATAGAGGCTGTCCCAAACAAATGATGGCCACATGCATGGCCACTATTGCCACCTAATGACTTTTTTTGTGGTATGGAGTCTTGCGACATACCTGGTAGGGCATCATATTCGGCCATGATTCCAATTACAGGAGCTCCCGACCCAAAACTTGCCACAAAAGCTGTAGGAATTTCAGCCACACCTGATTCAATTGAAAAGCCAGCTTTTTTCAAGGTCTCTTGTAACAAGGTGGAGCTTTGCTTTTCTTTATACCCTACTTCCGCAAATTCCCATATTTTTTTTGAAATACTTCCGTATAGACCCGCTTGTGCTTCTAAATTTCTTAACACTTTTTGCTTGGCATTTTGAGCCACTAGTGAGTTTACAGAAAGAAATGGAATGGTAAGGATTAAAAAAATAAAATGGCGATTTTTCATAAGTTTGTTGGAATGAATTTAAATGACAAAATAAATAGATTTTTACATTTGAATATAATTTTTTAAATGTTCGATTGTTTCCAAATGACCCTTGATGGTTGCAGTAATCAAATCATTAATAGAAACAATTTGAAGGAAAACTCCGTTTTCCACTACCGGCAAATAACGAATATGTCTCTCAGACATTATAATCATACACATTTCAACTGTTGTTTCCCTGTCTATGGCAGGTAAATTTGTTGTCATAATTTCAGAAACCGATGCATCAATGGAGCTTTTTCCCATTAGAATCACTTTTCTTGCGTAATCACGTTCTGTAAAAATACCTACGTACGACTCTCCTTCCATCACGATAACGGACCCAATATTATGCGATTGCATTAATTGTAAAGCCTCAATAACCTTTGCCCGAGGAGAAACGCTAATTACAGGCTTACTTTTGGAGGCCAAAATATCCTTAACCTTTTTCATAATTAATGGAATTTAATAACTGAATAACGATTAACTCTTAAATATAATAAAAAACAGACTATAACAGTTTGATTCAGCAAATTGTATTTTATAAATTTATTTTTGGAATAAACCCTTTCTAATGAAAATAACTAAACCTAATTTAAGTTTCAGCCAAATCGTAAATATGAATGTCGGATTTTTTGGCATTCAATATTCTTTTGGTTTGCAACAAAGTGCTGTTAATCCAATTTATGATTTTCTTGGTGCAAGTCCGGATCAAATACCGTTGTTAAATCTTGCTGGTCCAGTTACTGGCTTATTGGTTCAACCCTTTATTGGTGCATGGAGCGATCGAACTTGGCATCCTAAATGGGGTCGCAGAAAACCTTTTTTCTTTGTGGGAGCTTTACTATGCAGTATTTGTTTACTTTTTTACCCATTTAGTTCAAGTTTGTGGATGGCAGCCAGTTTGTTATGGATTTTAGATGCAGGTAATAATACAGCTATGGAACCCTATCGTGCTTTTGTTGCAGATAAATTAAATGAGGATCAACAGGCTACAGGATTTCAAATGCAAAGTTTTTTTACAGGACTTGGCCAAACCCTTGCGAATCTTTCTTTGTTTATTTTTCCATTCATTTTTATTGGAAAAACTGGATCTTTACCCACCTGGGTTTATGCCTCCTTTTTCTTGGGTTCGGTTTGTTCGATAGGTACCATTTGGTGGAGCCTTAAAACGACCCCTGAAATTGAACCTGATGAGGAAGAATTGGCACAAATACGTTCCAAAAAAAATAGTGTAATTGATTCCATTCTTGAAATATTCCATGCAATTGGAGAAATGCCTAAAGTTATGTGGCAATTGGCTTTGGTTTATCTTTTTCAATGGTATGCATTGTTTTGTTATTGGCAAAATTCATCTAAAAGTATTGCCTTATCTGTTTGGAATACCACTCCAAAAGAAAATTCAAAATTATATGAAGAAGCGGTGTCATGGACTGGCCTTGTCAATGGTTGGTACAACGTAGTTACTTTCCTAACAGCCTTATTTTTAGCTCGATTGGCACAAAAGCATGGAGCGAAATTGGTCCATTTAATGTGTTTATTATTGGCTGCAGCAGGCTTTCTTGCCTTTCCAATGATTTCAGATAAAAATCTACTATTTGTTGCCATTACCGGATTTGGTATTGGATGGGCTAGTATGATGGGAATACCCTATTTATTAGTCGTAAATGATATTCCAAAAGAACGATACGGAGTTTACATGGGTATCATCAATATGATGATTGTTATACCGATGATTTTACAAAATGTAACATTTGGTTTTATTTTAAAAAACTTTTTAGGGAATGATTCACGAAATGCAATTACTTTTGCAGGAATATTACTCATTCTATCGGCAATAGCTACTTGGATGATTCAATCTAAAAAAGAAATAAAAGAATAATATGAGTGTTCTGTGT
>JBEBDG010000123.1:0-7007 GCA_041157165.1 Bacteroidota bacterium | reverse complement strand
TCAAAAAATTCGTCTAATGTGCCTAATCCACCAGGCATTACAACAAATCCACTTGAATATTTGCGTAGCAGTTCTTTTCGAACAAAGAAGTATCGAATGGTAACGAATTTATTCAGGTAAGGATTTGGTTTTTGTTCGAAGGGCAATTCGATGTTACATCCTAAGGACAATGCGCCTGCTTCATGTGCTCCGCGATTGGCAGCTTCCATGATGCCAGGCCCACCGCCTGTCATGATGGCAAAACCCGCCTCACCCAATTTTTGGGCAAGTTCACGTGCATTTTGATAATATTCATGATTGGAGTCGAACCGGGCAGAACCGAAAATGGTGATACAAGGGCCAATGAAATGCAGGTTACGGAAACCTTTGATAAATTCTAGTAATACGTCAAATGAAAATACGAGTTCTTTCCATCTGGACCGTGCACCTTTTAGGTAGTCAAATTCTTTTTTGGTTGCCATGGATTAAAGATACTAAAGAAATTTAAAAGACTTCAAGTCTTTTGCTTATTCGATCTTTTTTACCCACAAGCGAAAGGATGTAAGTTCCATTTGCCCAATTACTAACCGTTAAAGTTAAATTATATTCTCCTTTTTGCTTGGTCTCGTTTACTAAAACAGCTATTGTTTCCCCAACTAAATTATAGACAGCGAAATAAATAGGTTGTGATTCACGGACAGTGAATTGAATAAATACTTGGTCTCTTACAGGATTTGGCCATGGATTTACTAAATCGATGGTTTTGCCCTCAGCTGAATTTTCTATGCTCTGCCTAAAGATGGGGAGACGTTCATATGAATTGGAAAAAATAGCAGCAGTGGAAGTATTGCTTAATCCTAAATGGTCTCGTAAGACAGTCGCATAGGTTTGACGATAATCAAATTGGTGGCGTAGGTCGCCTGAGCTATCTAATAATTTTAGATTTGGATTGGCCCCTATTATTCCTCCTTTTACGTTTTTTCCGATAAAAAACATTGGGGCAGCTGTACCGTGGTCGGTACCTGCGGTTCCATTTTGATTAACTCTTCGGCCGAATTCTGAAAAGGTCATGATACAAACACGCTGGTCGAGTCCCAATTTTTGCAAATCAATTTGGAAATTGATAATACCATCGGAAAGATTTTTTAGAAGAGTCGTATGTGTTGATAATTGGTTGGCATGGGTATCAAATCCACCAATATTTGCCAAGTAGACAGGGGTTTTGAGTCCTCCGGCAATCAACTTCGCGATGATGGATAATTGTTTTCCTAAACTTGTATTGGGATAGGTATTGATGTTTTTCCCTTTATTGGCGGCATCGCTAATGACACCGGAATATTGGATAGATGCAGCTGCGATTTGTTTCAAAAAGGCTAATTCTTCACCAGCTAAAGTGGCAGGTGGGGGGTCGGAATCGGTTTTAGAGCCACTTACCAATTGATAAAACAGGTTGGGGTCATCAAAAACGGTGGCAAAGCCGCCGATTTTACTTTGAAATAATAAAGATTCAACAGATCCCAATTGGATAGCCATTGGGTGATTGGGTAGACGAATGGGGAAATCGGGGTATTTCTCTTTCAAATACCTTCCTGCCCAGCCTTCTTCCAAAACAATTTGTGCGTCGGACCCACTGTTCCATATATCGGTGGCCCTGAAATGCGAACGATTTGGATTGGCATATCCAACACCTTGAACCATGGAAACAAGTCCCTCGTCGTAAAGTTTTTTGAGTCCGGTCATGCTTGGATGCAAGTACATCTGGTTTGCTAAACTGAGAGCAGCGTCTTTTTTGATTCCAATGGTAGGTCGAGCATTTTGATAGAGATCATCTTCTGCTGGGATGAGGGTATTGAGCCCATCGTTTCCGCCGCCTAATTGAATAATCACCAAAACGTTTCCTTCTTCAACAATATTGAGTGCCTGTTGGCTGATATGACTAAAAGCTTTCCCTTCTATGGAACCCAGCCCTATGCCAAAGCCACCAGAAATCAGAGCCATTTGTTGCAAAAATGCTTTTCGATTGATTGTTTTTTTCATGTTAGATCAATTGAAATTCTGGTATACGTAAAACGGCTTTTATAAAAGCATTGACTCTGGTATCGGCCATTTGGACGTAGGTCGACCAGTTTTTAACAATTGTACCGCTCAATAGAGTTTGTAAGAGGAGTTCTTTTTTACTAACACTGATTGGGAGAGAAATAGCTAAATCGCAAAAATCATCCACTAACAAATCTGCTTTTTCTGCATTGATGAAGGAGCGGATGTATGGTAAAGTACTCAATTTACCTGTCACATTACTCCCGTTATACCTTTTACCCGTAATTAAAGAATCTGTATAACCTCCGCGGAACGAATAGGTGGTTGAGCTGATCCAGTTTCTTTGTCCTGGCCAGCCGGCCACATTGGGAGGATTGAACAATTGCATTTGTAGAATGATGGCCATGTCGTACCAATTATTCATATCTGGTGTGGCAATTTCCAGCATTTTACAGGTTCCTATAAGTAATTCTTGTGGATTCTTTATTTTACTCCCAATATAGGCTTCTTTATAAAACTCATTTGAAAGCAATAAAAACTCCAACAAAGGTTTTAATTCGTAATTGTTTTTTCTGAAAACGGTAGCCATTTCTTGTATGAATGGCTCATTGGGTTTGTAATAAACGAATTCTTTGTACAATTTTCGACAGATGAATTCGGCCGTAGCTTTTTGTTCAAAAATCCAATCGATCAAAGTATTCACGTTGAATTGAGCCGTTTTACTGAAAATAGATAAAGAAGTTTCTTTGTACCAACGTGTGCTGTCGAAAATGACATCCAGTCCTTTTACTTGGTAACCGGATAAGGCTTTGGCAGCTTGTTTGATATCGTTTTCTGTATAGTTACCAATACCCATGGTGAATAATTCAAGAAGCTCACGCCCATAATTTTCATTAGGGGATGTCCCTCTACTATTATTCCCATCTAAATAAATAAGCATAGAGGGGTCTATACTTATTTCTTTCACCAATTGTTTGAAGTTGCCGAGGGCATACTTACGAATCAATTGATTTTGCTTATACATGTATTGGGGGTAATTTACTTTATCACGTTCGTTTGAAAAATGGTTATGTAGAAACAAGACCATTTTTTCACGAATATTCAATTCTTCTTTAAACATCAATTGGTTCCACCAATTGGTCATCTCTTTATACCATGCACTGGCAGAACCATTGTCTAATTGTATTTGAGCAGGTACAGTATTTACCCAAAGATTGGGTGCTGAAGGCAAAGGTTTATCATCTAAAAGGGAGGAAACAATGGCCTGTAAACTTCCCATTTGAGTAGCCATGGCAAAATCTCTTTTAGAGTATCCAAATAATGCTCTATTTAGAAGATGTTTTACTGAGATTGTTGAAAAGACGGGCATTGAAAAGAAATATTTCAATTCAATATATAAATAATCTGAAAATTAATAAAAAAATAAGCAAAGATTAAAAATCCTTGCTTATCGCTTCACTCCGTTTTCTAAATTATTATTTTAAATATTTTTTTAGGGGTTAGTTTACTTTTTTCTAAAAATTACATGGTGAACTTTTTTAAAAAGTAACCATTCAATGGTTCGACAAAGTAAAAATAAGATTTTCAAAAAAACAAGTACTAAATTTGAAAAATTATACTAAATACCAAAATTTGTACAAAAAAGTGCTAAATTTTACAATTCTGGAATTTTTGGACTAGTCTAATTTTTATTTTTTCGATAAAAATTATACGAAAAAATAATTGGAACAAAAATTTGGACCATTAAATTGGACATAAAAAATAGGAACGACCATTTGGTTGGAAGTATTGCACAAAAAACGGTTTGTAAAAGTCCGCAGTAGAACCAATAGGTCCCAGCAGTCTCATGCGTGTACTTCCAATTTGCTGGATCTTCTAATGTCCATGGTAAACGAAAGCCTGCAAAATAATTAGGTTTTAATTTACCCATGTATTTGCCGAATAAGGCAAAAGATAATCCAATAAATGAAAAAATATAATATTCAAAATGAAAATCTGTATTGGCAGTAGATTCTACGATTAACAAAGCAAGAATAGATAAAAATGCGGTGATGCCATAACTTAAGGATTTGAAAATGGAAGTATTTTCAGGTGTTTCCTTGAATTTAGGATCTACTTTACCCAAATTTTGGAATAAATTGAAAAGAAAAAATCCTACCCCACCTAAAATTCCGGGAGCTAGAAAAATGCTGTTTTTGCCTCCCCAAGCATCTGGTTTACCATCTATTCCAAAATGTGTTGGAATTTGGTCTGGCAATCCTGGTAATAAATAATAAGCATAACCCAAAGGGATGAGAAGAATCAAGGAAGCAAGTAAGAGACGCATTTTAGTTGAAAGTTGAAAGTTGAAAGTGGAAATATAATTAAAAATTAACTATTAACTATTACCTATTACCTATTAACTATTACCTATCAACTATTACCTATTACCTATTAACTATTAACTATTACCTATTACCTATTCACTCTATAATTCCAATTGCTTTTCATCTGGAATTCTAACTGCTTCTACCTTTGTATCCAAGAGGATAATTTTTTTGTCTTTTTGATTATAGGCTGGCCAATTGGGTAGGTTGGGTGCTGAAGGAGAGCCGGTTTTTGTAAAGTTGAGCCAATAGCTTGACATTTGTTTGGACAGTACTTGATCTGCTTCTTCATAGGGTCGTTTAACAATATGTAAATTTTGAAAAGCATACGGTACTTCACCTGTGTGAAAGGCCCCAAATTGAGTATCTGCTGTGTAGGCAGGAATATTTCGATTGAATCGATAAACGTAAATGGCGCCTTTGCCCTTAGCCTCTTGTAATTTGGCTAATTCATATTGTTTGCTTCCAAAAGATTCATTTCTTCCCAATTCAATTTGGGAACGGTAAGCTTCCTCGTCGGTTTTTCCGGGATATAAAGACAAAATATGATCAGCATTTTCTTTAAATCTAGATTTGATTTGCTCGATGTATTTTTCTGCTGGCAGCGGTTTACCAGCTACGCGGTCGTCTTTGTTCCAACCCAGTAATAGATTGACATCGTTTTGTTTTCCATTTAAATAAGCATCCTTGTAATTAAATGGAATGACATAACCATCGGGATATGGACTGGTATTTCCGAAATTTGCCTTTTGTATTTCTTCAGCAGATTTGTTGCGTAGATCTGCTATTGAGCTTGCATTTAATTTTTCAGCCAATTGTACTCCTAATTTTTCAACACGTTCCTTATTTTGTTTTGCAAGTTCTTGATTTGGCAAAGCAAGTCCCAAACCAAGTGCACCACTTTGTAAAATAGCTCCTCTGAAAAGTCTTTTAGCCAAAGGACTAACACACAAAATACTAACTGCTGTAGCGCCTGCCGATTGTCCGGCAATAGTTACCATTTTAGGGTCTCCACCAAATTTGGCAATATTTTGTTGAATCCATTGAAGTCCTTTGATTAGATCAAGGATAGCATAATTTCCGGATGTCCCCGAAATACTTTCTTTGTTTAACTCTGGATGTGACATGAATCCAAACACACCAACTCTGTAATTTAAACTTACAAAAACCACATCTTCTTTTGCCATGTTGCTTCCATCATAGATTGGGCAAGCAGTACCTCCGCTTCGGAATCCTCCACCATAGATATAAACCAAAACGGGTTTGGGTTTGCTTGTTTTTTTGGTCCAAATGTTGAGATATAAACAATCTTCAGAAATAGGTTCTTTAGGAATTAAATATTCTTCTGACCAATAGGCAAAGGGTGCAGGTGTATTTTGCATTGGACTAGCTGAAAATTTTTGGCAATCCTTTACCCCTTTCCATGCGTCCATTTCTTGTGGGGCTCTCCAACGTAAATCTCCCACCGGTGGTTTAGCAAAGGGAATCCCCAGAAAAATAGAAAGTCCATCTTTTTGAAAACCGCGTACAGCTCCTTTGTTGGTTTTTATTATTTCCGAATTCGCGAATAAGAAGTAAGGAATGAGTAAGAGAAAAAGGCGCATGGATTTGAGTTTTGAAGGTGGAAAATTCATTCAATAAAATATTAACAATTAAAAATTATCAACGATCAACCTTCGCCTTAAAAGGCAATACCATCTGTTTTTTCCACTCTGATGCATCTGAATCTGGGAGAATATCCAGTCCATATTTTAGTTTGGAGAGGTCCATTTTACGGTAGGTGCCAAACAGTCGGTCCCAGATTGAAAAAATATTACCATAATTCGAATCTGTTTCTGGTTGCAGGTAATGATGATGTATTTTATGCATGTTGGGAGATACGATGATCCAAGAAATCATTTGATCTATTTTGGCAGGCAAAGTAATATTCGCATGATTAAATTGTGATAGTACAACACTAATACTTTGATACATCATGACCATCCAAATGGGTGCACCAATTATCCAAACCGCTAATAAGGTAAATACAGCACGAAATACACTTTCGCCAGGATGATGCCTATTGGCTGTGGTTGTGTCGACATGAATGTCAGAATGATGAACCATATGAAATCCCCACATCCATTTGATTTTATGTTCTATCCAGTGAATGAAATAGGCAGAAATTAAATCAAGTAATAGAAGTCCGATGACTGTATTGAGGAATAGGGAATAGAGATTAGGGAATAGAGAATAGAGGTTAGGGAATAGGGATGAGTTAAGAAATGGAAGTATGCCGAATTGATGACTTAGGCACCAGTATGAGGTGTTTACAATTAAAGTTGCAAATAAGAAATTGATTACGATTGTTGTAAACGTAAAAAAGAAATTTAAACTAGCATGTTTCCATTTACCATATTTAAATTTTATCAATGGGATGCCTCCCTCTAAAATCCAAAAAAATGAAATTCCTAGCGCAAGAATCAACGCTCTGTGGGTAGATGGGATAGTGGAGAAGTAGGAGACCATTGAAAGTTGAAAGTGGAGAGTGGAGAGTTGAAAGTTAAATTTTCTAAATATAATTAACAATTAACAATTAACAATTCATTTTAAACTTTTCACTTTCAACTCTCAACTCTCCACTTT
>JBEBDG010000122.1:0-7040 GCA_041157165.1 Bacteroidota bacterium | reverse complement strand
GAATCCAATTTCCATGTCATTTCCTTTGTATTCACATGAAAGGACTTCATTGGCTTCGTTTGAATAATCCAAATCCTCTGCTGATAGAGTCAGCTTATTTGAAGTGATTTTTAAACGTATTTGATGCGTTGTTTTATTGGAATAAATAGAAATACGTTTTACGGAACTTAAAAACTCCAAACGATTAATGGTAACGATATTTTCATTTTGCTTTGGGATTGCATTTTCATATTCTGGGAAACGCTCATCAATGATTCGGCAGATTAATTGAATGCTTTGAAAGCTAAAGAAAGCATTGGATTGACTGAATTCGACTACAACATTGCTATCATCTGCAGGTAATGTAGATTTTAATAAAGCCAAAGCTTTTTTAGGAAGGATTAATGAGCTTGACTGGCTCGTTTGAATATCTGTTCTTCTATAGCGAACTAAACGATGTCCATCTGTTGCAACAAAATTAGTATGCTCCGGATTCATTTGAATCAAAACCCCCGTCATTGCTGGACGCATGTCATCATTTGAAACAGCTAATAAAGTATTTGCAATTGCTTCTCCTAATACCAAAGCGGAAACATCAATGGATTGATTTTTACTTACTTCTGGAATTTTAGGAAAGTCGATTGGGTTTTCGCCACTTAATTTGAAACGTCCATTTTTAGTCGAAATTTCAGCGCCAAAAGTGCCTTGGTCTGCCGAAATAGTTACGGGTTGTTCTGGTAAACTTCTTAATGTTTCTAAAAGCAATTTTGCAGGCAAAGCAATTGAACCGTTTTCAGAGCCTTCTACATCCAATGAAGTAGTCATAACTGTCTGTAGATCTGATGCAGTTAGTTTTAATTGATTACCTTCTAACTCTACCAAAATATTTTCAAGAATTGGTAAAATAGGATTGCTAGCAACCACCCCGTTAATAGCAGAAAGTTGTTTTAATAAAATGTTTGAGGCTACTAAGAATTTCATTCTAATCTTTGGCGTTTATTGTTAAATGCAAAAATTGCTTAATTTTTAATTTAATCTTGAAGTTAAAATATTTTGGTGTTTCTTCCAAAGTTTATCCTTGGTATTTCTGCTTTCTATAAAAGATTACCAAGAAGCCAATCGAAATAGCAAAAAGAATCGGAAATGAAAGGTTAATACTTTGCCAAAAGCTTCTTTCTTCCTTTATTTTCCCTTTGTCTAATGGTCTCAACTTTACATCTTTATTCCTTGCCAATAGGCTTTGTTGCTCGTCCAATAAATAGGAAAAAGCGTTCATTATAAAATCTTTATTGGCAAATGTATGTTGCGAAAAAATGTCATATCCTAAGGGTAGGGGTTGATGAGATTTTGGGTCTAACTCATTCAATGCGATTTCAGAATCTCCAATTAAAATAAAGGCACCTTTTTTAGTTGATTTTTCTTTGAAATAAGTTTTTAAGGAATCATTTGGAATGGGTCTATTGGTATAAATAGAATGAAAATAACCGTGATTTAACAGTGCGGCAATTTTTGGTCCGGCTGTAAAATTTTGAGGATCAAATTCTTTTCCAGAAGCAGCAAATGGAAGGGTAGCTGGCGACTTCTGGATTTGGGTATAGGATCCACTATTTAATAAAACAGTTTTTACAAGATTGACAGCAGGAAAGGTGTCTATACTGGAAGCAAATTTACTATAAACAGCATCGAGATTTCTACTGATTGGATTTGCATGATTACCTTCAAATAATGGAAATGCAGGCCAAGGCATCAATTGCATATTTGGTTTGTCTCCAAAATTCCCAACAATTAATGGAATGGCACCACATAGTTGGGCATCTTTTATGATGTTGTTATTTAGGCGGACTCCACTTCTAAAAAACAATTCCTCTAATCCACTTTCTGATGGTGTAAATACGATACCTTGGTTTTGTATCGTATCTACTTTACATCCATCCATTAAAAAGACTGCTTTACCTCCATTTACTAAAAATTGATCTATTTTGAATAAATCTTTGCTTTCAATGGTTTTACTAGGCTGAATTAAACATATAGCATCTAATCCGTCAAGTGTCATGGATCTTCCTAAATCAACAGGGAATAAATCATATTTCTTTTTCATGGAACGAATAAGGTCCATTTGTTTGGCAGCAGGAACCTTACTGTAATCTAAAAGAAATCCTATTTTTTTTCTTTCCTTTTTTTGGCTTAATTGAATAGCTTGAATGATTTCATATTCTAGTCCTTCAATGCTTTGATTTAGAATTTCTTGCGAATTACTTAATTTGTTTCCTTTTAGTAATAATGCACCAATTGCTTTATTTTCATATTCAATGACTATTCCAGGAAATACCATCAATTGGGTTTGTTTTCCATTTTCATTATTAACCACATTGGTCGGTGGAATTCCTAGCGAATCGAGATAAAAAGCTAACTTTTGACGTTCTTGTTCATTGGGAAAATCTTTATAAACATGAATTTGCTGGATATTAAAAGATACTTTGCTTCTATCTTTTAGCTCATCTAAAGTAGTGAGTAGTGCTTTGTGTAATCGTTTAAATCCACCGGGGATATTTTCATCATCCAAATAAATTTTTATTTGAATGGGTGCTTGCAGTGACTCGATGATTTGAACGGAACTAGGACTTAATGAATATTTTTTATCTTCGCTTAAATCAAATTTAGTGGTCACAAAAGGACTTATAAGAAGTAATAGTACTCCTATAATTAAATATTTATAATTTGATAAAAATGTAAACATATTCCAAATTAAAAAAGAAAAGCATTCCTTTCAGAATGCTTTTCCATTTTTATTAACGTTTGATTAATAGAATTTATTTCTTCTATCAACAATTTTTGCATTGTCTTTGATGGCTTCATTGATATAGAAAGAAGTTCTTTGCGATTCCATCATTTGAATTTGGTTTTTGTAAGTACTATAATCTGCTAATGCAGGTGCAGCAGTAGCGGCTGTTTTTTCTACGATATAAACACCGTTGTCGCCAACAAATACTTTACTTCTTTTACCTGTTTTTAAACCGGCAATTCTTCCTAATGCGGTTGCGTCTGGTCCTGCAGAATTTAATACACCACTGGCTAAAGTTAAATCAACTACATTTTCTACAATGGCACCAGCTCCATACTTTTGAGCAATTTGTTCTAAGCTACCGTTTAAACTTGATAATTTGGTTTTAATTTTTTCACCTTTTAACTGATTTCTAACAATACTGGTAATTTCATCACGATAATCATCCACTTTCACATTCTCTTTGTCTGTTTTTCCAGTTAAATAAGCTACTATGTATTGATTTTCTTGTTCAAATACCTTGTGTGAACCATCACCAACAGCTGTATTGTCATCGAATGCCCAACGAACAATTTCTCGTGCATTCGTAAGGGTGTTAATAGAAGTTGCATTTTCAGCAATTTTCTCAGCACGCATCATAATTAAGTTTTTGTCTTTTTTCAAAGCTGCTTCAAAGGCACCAACTGTTCCGTTTGCGTTCGAAAAGTTGTCTGCCTGAGCATAAACTCGATCTAATGTTGCTTGGGTAGGAGCAATGTTTTTATTGATAGCCGCTAATCGGTAAGCAATATTTGTTTTTGCATCTGTAATTTTAACGATGTGATAACCAAAATCCGTTTCTACAATTTGTGGCATTAGACCAGTACCATTAAATCCAAAAACGGCTTTCTCAAATGCTTTAACCATTGAACCATTATTTTTGAAATAACCTAAATCTCCGCCTGTTTGAGCCGTTCCATCCATGCCATTCATTTGAGCTAATGTTTCAAAATTAGCACCTCCTTTAATCTGCGCTAAAATACTTTCTGCTCTAGTTTTGGCTTGTGCTTTAGCTGAATCAGTTTTACTTGCAGGTGAAATTAAAATATGGCTTGCACGAACAGTAAATAAGGTGTCTTTTTTAATTCCACCATATTTGTAAATAGAATAGGTTAAACCATTTTTGAATGGACCATAAATACCACCAACTTGGAAAGTACCTAATTGCGACTTTACTGCCTCAGGAATTTCTGAATAGGATACCAAATAAGGCGTTCTTACATCTGAATTCAACATGGCAAATGCGGAATCATTCGGAGCAACGGCCAAATCCTTTGCTAATTTTTTAATTTGATTATAAAATTCAACAGTATCTTGTTTAGTAGGAATAACCGGGAAAGTCACGTATTGAATGGAACGTGAGTTGTAACCTTTGTATTGTTCCTTGTGTTTTGCCAAATATTCCTCTAATTGTGATTCTTCAACCTTAACAGTGGAATCATTGATTGAGTAGAAGGGAACATGTACAAATCGAGCATTGAATTTTGCTGTTTGAGTTTGGTATTCTTTCTGTGCTTCATTTGAAGTTACAAAATTTGACAAACGTAATAGGCTTTCGTATTTTGAACGTAATCTATCTTGCGATAATGATTTTTCAAAATTGGCCCAGGCCTGTTGTTGTTGAACAGGCATAGTTTTCAGATTTTTTAAAAATTGAATAACAAATGTTTTGTCGAACTGTCCAGTTTGTGGATTTGTGAATTGCTGACGAACAGAAGGGTGGATATTGTTTCCTTGCACCATGTCAACCAATTCTTCATCAGAAACTTTGATGCCTAAAGCATCAAATTCTTTTTTATACGCAATATCTAAAACCAATTGGTTCCAAACTTGCTCACGAATCATTTGTTGTTCTTGCTCTCCTGGACCTTTTCCTGTTTGAGCTGTGTAATTAGCAGTAGCTTCTTCTACTTTCTTTTGAAAGTCTGCAATCATGATTTTTTCACCCGCAATTTCACCTACTTCTTGGCTATTTGTGCCAAACAAAGATGATTTTCCTTGGAAAATATCACTTCCTACTAAGAATAAAATTAAACTGATTGCGATGGCTGCCGCCGCGATACCCGATTTCTCTCTAATTTTTGTAATTAACGCCATTGAAAAATTTATTAATGCTGATTTTTATATCCTTTCTCTTGTTAAAAAGAATTGCAAAATAATCACATTTTAGCTATAAAACAAAGGGGTAATCTGATTTTATTGTAAAACATTTTTTAAACTCGTTAGGAATTTGTCCACAGTTGTTTGGTCTAGATTCAATGCGGGCAATAAACGTAAGGTATGTTTACCAGCATATCCACAAAAAATATGATGCTTAAATAATAAATCATCTCTAATTTCTGAAACTGGTTTTTCAAATTCAATGCCTATCATGAGTCCTTTTCCACGTAATTCTTTGATACCCTTCAATCCTTTTAATTCTTTCAAAAGATAATTTCCAATATTTTGGGCATTTTCAATTAATTTTTCGTCTTTCATGACATCTAGTACTGCATTTGCTGCTGCACATGCCAAATGGTTGCCTCCAAAGGTAGTACCCAATAATCCATAACTTGCTTTAATCTTGGGTGAAATGAGTACCCCTCCAATTGGGAATCCATTGCCCATTCCTTTGGCTGTGGTAATCAAATCTGGATCTATGTCGGCAAATTGATGGGAAAAGAATTTTCCTGATCGACCATAACCACATTGAACGGAATCCAATATCAACAGAGCACCCACCTCATCACATTTTTTTCTCAATGCTTTTAAAAAAGCTTCACTTGCCACTTGAATTCCACCCACCCCTTGAATTCCCTCTACGATTACTGCACATGTTTCTTCATTGATAGCTTGTAAGTCATCAAATTGATTAAATGGCAAAAAGGTTACATGCGAATTGTCATTTACCGGAGCAACAATACTTGGGTTATCCGTAACTGCAACTGCGCCTGCGGTTCTCCCATGAAATGCTTGCTTAAATGCAACCACTTTTTTTCTTCCAGTATGAAAAGAAGCTAATTTTAAGGCATTTTCATTACTTTCAGCACCAGAATTGGTTAAAAACAAATTGTAGTTTTCATACCCCGAAAGCTTCCCTAATTTTTCAGCTAATTCCTCTTGTCCCTTTATGACAATAGAATTGGAATAGAATCCAATGTTTTTTAATTGCTCGCTTAGTTTTTGCACATAATATGGATGAGAGTGACCTATTGAGATCACTGCGTGCCCTCCGTAGAGGTCAATGTATTCTTGACCATTTTTATCCCAAACTTTTGAGCCTAAAGCTTTTGTTAGTTCGATGGGATATAATGGATATACGTCAAATAATTTCATTTTAAAATCCTATAGCTTTTAATTGTAGTCCACAATCTTCTGGCCAATCCATAATTAAATTCATATTTTGAACCGCCTGGCCTGAAGCACCTTTTATTAAATTATCAATGATTGAAGTAACAAGTAGCTGTCCATCGAGGACAGAAACATGTAAAAAACATTTATTGGTATTTACCACTTGTTTTACATCAATGGCAACCTCGCTCATAAAAACGAAAGGTGAATCTTGATAAAAATCATTGTAAAGTGTAAGTGCCTCCTGTTCATTTCCTTCAAAAGCTGTATACACATTTGCCATAATTCCTCTTGAGAAATTGCCTCGATAGGGTATAAAATGTATTTTTGGCCGATGTGACTTTTGTTGAAGCACCATCCCGATTTCAGTTAAATGTTGATGATTAAAGGCCTTATAAATACTTATATTATTGTTTCTCCAAGAAAAATGGCTAGTGGAGGAAAGACTTTGTCCGGCACCAGTTGAACCTGTAATAGCCGAAACATGTACTTCACCTTTTATATGATTCTTGTTTGCCAATGGCAAGAGAGCTAATTCTATGGAGGTAGCAAAACATCCGGGATTGGCTATTTTATTTGCTAACTTAATTTTTTCTTTCTGCCATTCAGGTAAACCATATACAAATCCTTCCGATTGATCTCTGAAATCGGTACTCAAATCAATTATTTTTGTTGTTGAATCAATTGGATTTCCGGACAAAAATTTTGAAGATTCCCCATGTCCAGAACATAAAAATAATACATCGACTTTCGATAATTTATCTGTGAACAATATATCACAAGAACCCAAAAGATCCGTATGTGTAGCATATACGGGTTTACCTGCTTGTGAATTGGAATGTATAAAAGCAATCTCAACCATCGGATGATGAATTAAAATTCTTAACAATTCACCTCCCGTATAACCAGC
>JBEBDG010000121.1:0-7074 GCA_041157165.1 Bacteroidota bacterium | reverse complement strand
AGCTTTCGAAAGTTTTTGGAATTTGATTTTTCATTTTTCAAGCTCTGAGATGGTGAGTATCCAAATTGTTTACCCCGGGGGTGGTTGGTTAAACCAACTTCGCGGGGGTGAGTATCATTGGGTCCCCATCATGCTGTCTCTCACAGAGCTAGTAGTTTCCGTTAGCTATCTAATCCTTTTGGACATGATGTTTCTGGTTGATCGCCATGGATTAACTATTTAGTTGGGGTAAGTTCCTGAACTCGATTACACATACTTGTAATCTTTCATGTATTCATAGTATTTATCTTGATTTATGAGATATATTTAACAATAATGATTACTTTTGAATATCAATCTTATTTTGGCTATGAACAGAATTAAGGAAGTCTTAGATAGAAAGGGAATTAAACAAACATGGTTGGCAGAGCAATTAGGTAAAAGTTACAATATGGTGAATAGTTATGTGCAAAACCGTCAGCAACCAAGACTTGAAGTACTAAATGAAATAGCCAAAATTCTGGATGTTGATGTAGTTGATTTAATTGTTTCAAGTAAGAAGAAATGAGAAAAGAAAATACCAAATTTAAATTCATTGATCTTTTTGCTGGCATCGGAGGCTTTCATATAGCAATGCATTCGGCCGGTGGGAAATGTGTATTTGCAAGTGAATGGGATAAGTATGCAAGAATTACATATGAAGCAAATTATAAAGAAAATAATGAGGAACTATTCTCAAATGGCAATTTTAACTCAGATATAAATGATGCCGACCCCAATAAAATTCCCGACTTTGATGTTTTATGTGCTGGCTTTCCTTGTCAGCCATTTTCAAATGCTGGACTAAAAAAGGGATTTGAAGATACAAGGGGAACACTTTTTTTTAATATCGCTGATATTGTCAATACGAAAAAGAAAATAGGCAAAGCTCCAAAAGTCCTTTTACTTGAAAATGTTAAAGGTCTTAAAGGTCACGACAAAGGAAAAACACTAAAGACTATTATAAAAGTTCTTGATGAACTTGGATACCATGTCGATTCAAAAGTTTTAAATTCTAAATATTTTGGTGTACCGCAAAATAGAGAACGACTATTTATAGTTGCTTGGTTAAAATCAAAAGAATCCCCTGAAAAATTTATATTCCCTCTTGGACTTGATAATAATAACAGAATTATTTTTGATGAGGCAAAACTCGCTTCCAATGCAAAGGCAGTTAGAGTTGGAGACATATTATTACCAGATGTAGACAAAAAATATACAATATCTGATAAACTATTTAGCGGTCACAAAAGAAGATTGTCGGAACATAAGGCAAAGGGGAATGGTTTTGGATTTTCTTTATTTGATGAAAATAGCCAATATACAAGTACAATCTCTGCAAGATATTATAAAGACGGCAGCGAAATATTAATAGCTCAAAAAGGCGCTAATCCAAGAAAATTAACTCCGAAAGAAGCAGGCCTGCTACAAGGATATCCTATGAAAAAAGAATTTAAACTTGTTGTTTCGGATGTTCAAGCGTACAAGCAATTTGGAAATAGCGTTTCGGTTCCTGTAGTAAAAACGCTTGCAAAAGAAATCATTAAACAACTTTTTTAGTATGAGACTAATTGATATTACGCCATTAGCAAAAAATTTAAAGGAAAGTTTTTCCATCATAACTGAGTGGAGAGAAGTTCGTATTTCAGAAGAAATCAAAACGGAGTTGAAGCAAATTTTTCCAGCAGTCAGCAAACTTGACAATCATACAGGTATAATTTCTACTGGTGGAGGTAACCTCACAATTTTTCCATATCAATATTTTCTAATTAGTATTTTGATTAAACCACTAGCAACAATAATGAGAGACTATAAACTACTCTTAGACCAATTGTTAGTTGAGTGTCGAAATAATGATATTGAAATTGCAAAAGTTTTTATAAAAAAGAGTGCAGGAGAAAGTGATCCAGCTGTAACTGCTTTTGACGCACTGATATCTCAACCAAATTTTGCAAATGCAAATGTTGATTTATTGGTAAAGCTATTGACTGACGAAGAATACAGATTAAAGGCAAAATCAATAGCAAACCACAATGGCGGTCAATACAAGATGCGTGGTTCAGAAGATTTTTTTGGTTCATTTTTCTTACAAGTAATCAATGTACCCAATGCAAGTTCTGCAATACTGGGGGACATTATTTTTAAATTGTCTGAGAATCCTATTCTATACAATAAACTAAGCAATGAGTTACGACCTTGCCTTTCATTCATACTTAAAGACAAAACGCTAAATAATTTCATTTACTTCTGCTTGCTTAATCTGAATGCAGATAATAAGTTAAATGATTTACTTAACTATTTGGTACCGAACCCAGATCCCAAATTCTACTCAATAGAAATGGGAGATAAAAAACTTACTTCAATTTTTTGGTGCTTTGACCATCCTGCCACAAAAGTGGAATTGCAACAAGGTAATAAAGTCAGATGCTTTGAAGCTCCACTTTTCATTCAGGGCAATAATTATTTTTACCTATCAACTGAATGGGCAAACACAGGAATATCAAGATTAGACTTTGAGACTTTCAAAGAAATATTTAATGAAATTTATGGTTCTCTTTTTAGAATTCAATTTGACAACAGTACCTACTTTTTATTACCAACCAATTCAAATAAGAATACAGCAACAACGATGAATATACCAACATCAATATTGGTTTCAATTAAAACCAAACCCTTCATCATTCTTGCAGGATTATCTGGGACTGGAAAGTCAAGACTAGTCAGAACGCTTGCCTATCAGTTCAACAACATTGCAGATGATAAATCAATAGGGAAAAATCCACCAACAAATTTTCAATTGATTAAAGTTAAGCCCAACTGGCACGATTCGTCAGAGTTGCTTGGTTATGAATCAAGGATAAGCGGTAAAGACCGTTTTGTTGCAACTGATTTTATTCGCTTCATTGTTAAGGCTTGGCAACATCCAGACACTCCTTTTTTTCTTTGTCTTGACGAAATGAATCTTGCACCAGTTGAACAATACTTTGCAGAATATTTAAGTGCAGTTGAAACACGAAGATTGAATCTTGGAAAAATTAAAACTGATGCACTAATTAGTGGAAAAGTTATAACGAAGTATGCAGACAAAGCAAATGGTGTTGATTCAACTTTTGAATTGTGGGATGAACTAGAACTTAGTGACAAAGAAATTCAAGATGAACTGAAAGTAAACGGACTTGGGTTGCCTTCAAATTTAATTGTCATGGGAACAGTGAATATGGATGAAACTACTCACTCTTTCAGCCGCAAAGTTTTGGACCGTGCTATGACTATTGAAATGAATGATATTAATCTTTCAGAAGGATTGGGTGAAGATACTGACGATTGGAGTTATCCTTTAGAAACATTGGACAAAGAACTAGTGCTTTCAGAAAGAACACAGGGAACAGAGGTTTTTGAAGAGCTAAACACAACAGGAAGTGAAATCATAGCCTATCTGGATTCGATAAACTCAAAATTGGAGGGTTCACCTTTTAAAATTGCGTATCGTGTTCGTGATGAATTTTTACTTTACTCATTTAATTACTCTTTGCTTGAAAATAAACCGGAGGACTGGAAGAATAGTGTCTTGGATGAAATGACATTAATGAAAATTTTACCCCGTATTGAAGGTGATGAAGACAGAACAAAACTGCTTGACGACTTGATAATTGTATTTCAGGAAAACAATTTACCAAAGTCTTTGAACAAAGCAACAGAGATGGTAAGTCGCAGAAGAATTTCACACTATACGTCATTTTGGTCTTAATTTAAAATGGACTTATTACGTATAACAACGAATGACTATGAACTCACAGTGAGAGCTGATGGAGTTGATGCTTCATTTCGCAGATCAGCTTTGCGTAATTCGTCTATTGAAAATTCAACTGCATATTCTTTTCATGGTGGCAATGTGGAAAGGTTTGAATTGATAGCCAATATCAATAATGAATTGGTAAATTCTTTGACAAACTGTGCTTTTAATATTCCTACACATCCGGTATTTTTTGAAAACAAGGATTATTATTTTGATATCGTTTTTCGAAATCAGACCGATGCAGAGCCAATCATTTACAGTTCAATTCAAGAGGTAAAAAAGTCGTTTATCTCGCGGAAAGTTAATGACAAATATTTTCTGACTGGGGCAATCAATTATAGGAATGACATTGGTAAATCTGATTTCATTATTCGTTATAAGCGAGAAGGAATTACGCTCATTCAAAAATTAAGTTTTGAAGTATTTCCCTTGAAACTAGACTACAAGTCAGATTACAAAAGCATCATTGCAGATATCAACAAAGAATTTTCTTCGCTTGTTTTTGATGTCTTGAAAAAGACTTATACCGGATTTAAAGAGGGTAACGAAATATATAATGACATTATCTGGTGGGGAGTTTTCGGACAGTTGTATAAAGACATCTTAAATTCTTCAAAACTGATATTAAATAAACCACACAATAGACTTATAAGGGATACGTATTTTTCAAAGGCTGACAGAATTAGAAATCTTAATTATAAACTAGAAGAGCAGATTGTAGAACACAGAGAGTATTCTCAGAAATATTTTCGTGTTGAAAGAAAAATATTAACGATTAATACGCTGGAGAACCAGTTTTTTAAATATTTAATTTTTTATGTGTTTCAAAAGTTTGTTTCAATTAAAAATAAACTGCTAAATAGTTTCGGTCATCGAATTAGTGATGATTTCAAAGCAGAGCTAGAGCTAATTGAAAAAGAGTTTTCGGTAATTACTCATAATCCATTCTTTAAACAGATTACTTATTTCAAAGGAATGAAACAGGAATCTCTTGTGTTACAAAAAGCATCAGGCTACGCTTCACTTTTCAGGTCTTGGGTTATTTTGAAAAAAGGAATTGATTTTTTAGACGGAGTAAACAAGATTGAATTAAAAAATATTGCTGACCTCTATCAAATTTGGTGTTTCATTGAAATGAAAAACATGATTCAGGAAATTCTGAATAAGAAACCAGAAGAAATAAATCTTGCTGAAATTCTTGTCGATGGTTTTACAATTGAGCTAAGGTCAGGAAGAAGTTCTAAAGTAAGTTTCAAAAAAGACAATGGTGACTTGGTTGAACTGTTCCATGAATTAAGATACACAGGCAAAATATTTGACAAAACACTTTCATATACAGTAAACCAAGAACCTGATATTGTTTTAAGAATCACGAAAAATGATTTAAAAGAAAAATTGCAATTCACATATTTGTTTGATGCAAAATATAGACTAGTTTCTGAAGACACTGAAAACGGAAGTGACTTTCCTCCTGACGATGCAATAAATCAAATGCATCGCTACCGTGATGCAATATTTTATCAAGACGATCAGGAAAGCAACAAACCAAAGAAAGAAGTTATCGGTGCTTATGTTTTATTTCCTAGTGCAGATGATTCAGCCGTTGTAGAAAATCTATATTTTCAAAAATCTATAAGCAAAGTAAACATTGGGGCTTATCCCCTTATTCCTGGTTCGAAGAAAAGCTACAATAGTACTTTGCTAAAGAAGTTTTTGAAAGCAACTCTTGAAGAAAAAGAATCGCTAAATATTTTGAAAGAAGATGTTGTGCCATTCAAGGCAATGAGATATGAAGATCCTGATGCTTTTGTGTTAGCAGGTTTTGTTTCGAACGTACATCAGAAAAAGTACTTTACATCAGGTAATGCAAAGGTTTACCACATTCCTGTATATAGACAAAATGGTTCAATAAACACAATCAGAAACCTCGACAAGCTAAAATATTTTTGTCCGGTGATAAACGGCGTAACTGAATTTTATGAAATTACAGATATTAAAGTAATCCCAAGACGAGATATTTTTGACAGAAGTGAAGTTGGCATGTTCAGAGATGATGATGCATCTTACTATGTTTTCACATTGGACAATAAAAAGCTTTTGGCGAATAAAATTGAAACATCAGTTGGTGGTAATCGTGTTTTTCGATACGCAAAATTATCAGAACTTAGAAGTAGCCTATCAATAAATGATTTTAACAAAACAGTTCAAGAAATAATCGAATAGTTAAAGTATTTAGCATCTACATTAATGAAATTGCACAAACCAACGCAAGATCACTGTTTAACGTATGTTGCATTACCGAGCCACCTAAAATGTATTGAAAATGCCAAGCCTTCTGATAAAAATTAATAATGCTATTCAGAACTAACACTCAATGATATTAGAGCCCACCAGCGATAATTATTTTCCAAGATTCTTGGTCAGAACTACTTTTTTCTATAGCACCTACCCAGAAGATGAGAGTTTTTCTACGACAGTTTTGAGATATAAATCTCACTCTTTGGATACTTCAGAACGCTGATGTTCTGAAAATATTCTACTAATTCAAGCAGTAAATAGTAAAATGATTTACTTTTAGTCTAATCGATATTTTTTTGTTGCCTATTTGTATCTTTATCAATGTAACTAATTGTTAATCAGTTGATTTATAATTTCTGTATTGGCAAATAAACGCCGATAATCAACGATAAACAAAAACAACTATTGATAACGAAAACCCTTGCTAGTCAAGGGTTTTCGCGTTTTTAGACCAACTGTCAATTTTCGTCATTTTGGGCGTTTTGCACCCATTTTGTTGCTCATCTGTATGCCAGATATTTTGAGCAACATGTCAGCAACAATTTTAGAACGTAAGAAAAAAAATTGCACCACCCTGCACCATGCTGCACCACTGTGCACCACGCTGCACCATAAAGGCGAAATGACAATGACTGCTAGTAAACACGCAATTCCGAAAATTTGTGTTTTCTGCCAAGAAGCGTTCTCGGCACGAAAAAACACCACCTTGTACTGCTCTCACAAATGTGCCTCAAAGGCCTATAAAGAGAACAAAAGGCAGGAGAAATTACTCCAAGATAAAGCTCAAGTAAAAAACCAATTAACAGCCCCTGTTGTGATGCTTCAAGCAAGGGAGGTTTTGAGTGTAAATGAGGTGAGTTTGTTGCTCGGAGTGAGTCGATGGACTGTCCAACGAATGATTCGAACCAATAAAATCCGAACATTCTCCATTGGAACCAGGCGATTAATCCTGCGAGAAGAAT
>JBEBDG010000120.1:0-7078 GCA_041157165.1 Bacteroidota bacterium | reverse complement strand
TATGGAAGTAATTAACTCCAAAAAACAGTAATCATCCCCATTCGTCTCTTAAAATTGACATCATGATTTTATCATGAAATTGACCATCTCTGAAACAAGCATTTCGCATGATGCCTTCCTTTTTGAAACCCGCTTTTTCATAGGCGCGTATGCCTCCGATATTTGGAGCAGAAACGGTTAACATGATTCGATTTAAGTTTAATTCCTCAAATCCGTAGGCCAGAATTTGTTTAGTTACTAGCGTTCCGATTCCTTTGCCCCAATGTGATTTATCTCCAATGAAAATGAAAAATTCGCCACTTCTATTTGCACTCGAAATATTGCAGATTCCAGAATAACCGATTAACACTTCGGATTCCTTTAAGAAAATTCCTGTTGTATAATTTTTTGAGTCCTTTAACAATTCTGAAAACCATTTGGAAATCTCTTCCTCGGTTGATAGTTGCTGAAATAAGGTGAGCGAATAATTGATGACATTGTCATCGTTTAACCATTTATAAAATGGAGTAAGGTGCTCTTTGGTTAATGGTTTTAATTCGATCATTTCACTTTTGTTTTAGTCTCATTCTTTACCATACCGCTTATTCATAAAGTCTAGATAGGACTCAATTGGTTCAAGACCAAAATACAAGCGATGAGCATTGACTAGTTCCAATGAGACCGTCTTCTTAGGTTTGAAAAGTTTGGTGGTTTCATTTAATGTTACTTGACTCCCAAAAAGTTGTGCCTCATTTGAATTTACCTTTACACGATCATACAATAAAGCGAAATTTGGTGGGTAGATGTTACCTTCTGCCAATTCCTTTTTCATGAGCGCCAGACATTTTGTTTGAAAACTCAGGTTTAGATCTGCATGTTGCGCAATAAGGAAGGATGCATTTTCTCCGCTTTTACCAACTTCTTTGTATCCTAGCCAACCGTAAATCGAAATTAAACTATCTAGTTTAATCTGATTCAAAGAATCGATCGATGCGCTAGAAATTCCAGGATTATCTTTTCCTCGATAGGCTTGGTCAAGTTCACGCATTTTCATAAGCGTTTTTTGCACCTCAGGATAAAGGCAAGTAGAGTCGTTATGTTCAAACGCATAGGTGTTTTTTTCAAACTCCCTTCTGACTTTTTCATCACGAGCAATTTCTTTGTAAAGTGGTATTTGTTTGATTTGGTCACCATACATATAACAACCTCCATGGGACACGTATGTCGCAAAACAATCCCTGGCAGCACTTGTGTCACCGACTAGTAAGAAGCATAAACTCTTTTTAATAGTCCAGTTTAAGTTATACTGATTTTTAGGATTACACTCCTTATAAATTGGAAGCGCATTTTTATACTCACCAAGATCAAAAAGAGAATCGGCTTTCCAATAAGCGCTGATCTCCTTTTCATTGAGTTTTAGGTTGACATTTTTTTGAGCCTTGGAGTATCCAATGCAAACTAATAAAGCGAAAAGGAATAGAATGGATTTGAGCATTTAATTAATGATGTTTTATGAAATTGAATTCTTTTTATTCATGTTGATTCTGTTCAATGGGTGTGCATCAATTTTTCATCGACCAATTAACGAATGAATTCATCACCACAAACCACCTACCGTTTTGATAATCTGGATTTCCATTTTTGTCGATTGGAAAGAAGTTATGTTCCAAGTTTGGATAACGAAGGACCTTGTAGTTGGACTTGCCTTTTTCGATGAAATACAAGGGCAATAAATCGCAGAAATCGCTATTGATATCATTTGAGCCATAGGCGATGTAAACGGGTATTTTCAAGTTAACAAGTTCGTTTAATTGACTTTTTGAAAATGATTTCCAGGAGTTGGCAAAGGAACTATTTTGAGTGCTGTCTGGCTTATAATAAGATTGGTATTCTTCGTAATTGTCTTTTTGAATCGAGTCGGCTTGTTGCCAGGTAATTTCGCCTGCTTCAGCTTGTTTTCTTGCCGAACGGATGTATTGATCAATTCTCCCTAGCGGATTAAAACCAAAAAGTCCCAGCTGTGTAATGTTCTTGTTTGCATGCGCAATACCCAAAGCCACATGTGATCCTTGCGAATGACCAGCAACTACCAATTGCTCGTTATCAACCCATTTCTGTTTACTTAAAAACTTTAGTGCCTGATTAGCCCTTGCAACGTAATTTTCAAGGTAATCAGCTTTTATGAATTCAGGATCATAACTGTATTCGCTTGCTGTATCTAAAACATAATTGTACTGTTTATTGAGATGATCCCAACCAACCGTAACGGGTGTCTTGGGCATGGAAATCACCACGACATGATAGTTCTTTTTCATTTCACTCACGTCAAAGTTGTTCAACGTTACTGGGATAATCCCCTGATCTGGAAAATCAAAAAATAAAGGAACTGGCTGTGACCCTTGACAAAAAAGCAAAACAGGTTTTTTCAACTTAAAATTCGTTTCAGCAACCACAAAGTCGATGGTGTCTTTCTTTAAGGTAGTTTGAAAGTGGGTATAGCCTTCAGCAATTTTAGGTTTTGAAGATTGTCCGAATAAATGGACGTAAATAGTCAGGGAAAAAATGAAAAGAAATATTTTTTGAATCATTCAGTAAAGTTTTATTGAAAATAAGCATTTAGAACGATTTAATTGTTGAAATTATTGTGGGGAATGATGGGTCGTAAATTCAAAACAAGTTTTGAATTACATATGGATTACGCTCACGCGTGTTCCCAATTTTTGGTTCAATCCAAGCATAGAACCCAAACTGCTGGCGCAGTTCTCGTCTTTTTTGATTTATCCGCAAGTCAAAATAAATTTTGCTTGCTCCTAAAAGCAAAAAACCCGGCACATTCGTGCTGGGTTTTTGCTTGTGACCCCGGAGGTCGAAAAATCTAACTTTTATGAGGATTTGGAGGGGGTGAGGAATGGGAAGTATAATTCAATGACTATTTAATGCCACTCATAATTATCCCAAATACAATCAAAGCCATATTAGTTAAAAATCGAATGTTATCTTCCTGCTGAAGCCAATGTTGTCCCATTAAAAAGAGAAATTTTTGATTTTCTTTCCAACTCAATCCAATATGAATTCCATTTGTTTTTTCAGCGCCAAATCTATTTAGAAAATAAACTTTTTTGTTCTCGTAATTTAAACAATGAATCCTTCTATAATATAATGCGTCTCCTGACTTGAGTGGATGAGATATGTTACGGTGAATGTAGCGATATTTCAAGATATCAATGAAGTTTTCAGAAACAGTGTACGTTTTTAGAGTACCGTCTTCATCATAGGTTTCAAATGTTCCTTTAGTTTGGTGCATTTGTCCTGTATTGGGGACGGTTTTTAATATTTGTATTATCATAATTAATGAGTTTTTAAAGATTATTTTTTGAAAAATCCTTCTTCTTTCGGTCAAACTTCCATTTATAACCATATGCTGACTTCTTTCTACCATTTAAGCATGCCGAGATATTAGATTGAGATCCAATAATTTTTTTCGCTGCAATTCCAACACTTTCAAATTCAGAAATTATTTCATTTGTACTCATATCTATCTGAAGTACTTTTTTAGGTTTATTTACTGAAATTATTGTTGGTGTCAAAATAGGAATTTGTCCATTTTTTAGATACGCATATTGATATTTCCCTGAATAATTTCGTTTACCAAGTGCGACAGAACTTATATTACTTTGTGAATCCTTCGTTATCCTGGCTGCTTCACTTGCACTCTTGAAAATTCGTATAAAGTTACCATCCAAATCATATTGGGCAACTTCTTTTGAATGCTGTTTAATCTTAACCTCTTCTATATTGCATTTGGGTAATTTTTTATCAAATTCATTAAGATATTGCCATTTATATCCATATGCTGTTTCACGAATTCCTTTACAAGCAGATGAAATGTGACCAGTGTTTTTATTCAAAAACATAGCGGCGTGTGTAACACTAGGGAATTCATTAATATAACATTGTCCATCTGCACTTAATTGCACTACGGGAATTGAAAACCCATGTACTGGAAATACAAAGGGTTCAACTTCAAATGGAATTAGCTGATTTTTATTAAATTGTATGAAAAAATAGGAGGTTCCTTTTAAAATTGATCCTCGATTCATCGACGCTCGAATACTTCCTTCTGAGTGATTAGTTTTTCGTTCAGCATCTAAAAGGCTTTCAAATTTTTGAATCAACTTACCGTCAAGATTATATTGAGCAATTGGTAATCCGTTGTTTTCAATAATATATGGATCAATACTTTTAGGATAGTTTTTTGTTTTAAAAAGCCACTGGAATCCTCCCGCTGACTTTGTGAAATTATTCAAATTTTGACCAATAGCATTTGACACAATCCCTACTTTTTCACTAGCAGAATTTAAACTATCATACTCCCTTAAAAAATCTCCTTGTAACGAATATTGTAATATGGGAACTTTCCTTGAATTCACTGCTGCTATTCTTGCCTCTTCAATAGCGATGAAGGATGGAATATATTCTCTTTTATGATCGGGACTTATCATTCCAGCCATTGCCCAAAAGGCCAAACCTAATTTTTTATTCGTTGGGAACGCTCTATGAAGCAACCAGTGAGCAACAAAATGTTCTCTTGCAGTTAAATAAACAAGATTTGACTCGTGATTAATTCCTTTATTAAAAAAGCTTTCGTCTAAAAGATTCTCACCGTAGATACATTTTGGAATGATATGATGAAGCTCCAAATAAGAGTCTCGATTCTCTTTTTGAGCCTTTTCGATTATCTGAAAATATATTTTGACGTAATTCAAATTGAATAAATTTTTGTTTAAAATCTTTCAATACCAATCTTTATCTACTACACTCAAAACAAAAATATTTTCACCTACAATTTCTTGAAAGTAATTGAAGTAGAAAACCTGAAATTTACTTAGAGAGTCATTTGATGATTTTACTTCAACTAACCAATATTTATCTTTGTTGTAAACCACCAAATCGGGGCTTCCTCGTTTCAATCCACTTATGCGATAATAAAACTTAACGAGTTTGATTAATTCCTCAATTGGTAATGTTTTAATGAAGTTCAAAACGTTTAAAAGCCTTGTTCTTTTCGGCTCATATGTTGAATAATACATTTCAATTAGCTTTTGTGTAATATCGAAAAGTTGCGTTGAAAATGTATCTTCGTTTAAGACTTTATCTCTTAAATCTCTTAGATTATTAAAAGTTGAATACAGTGTTTTTTTATTAATTGAGTTATTACCCAATATGTAATTCTCATGAACCTGAGTGTCATAATCAAAATTAAAGGATAGATGTGAAAACACTTGCGAAAAATCTACACCATCAACGCAGTTGTATCCGTTCTCTTTGAAAAATAATCTGCCAAACTCTTCTACTTGGTGAAATGCTTCATTGAATTTATAAAGTGACTTTGATTTATTCTTTGTCTCATCTGCTTCTACTGTTAAATACTCAATTTTAGCAGTATACTGATGAGTAATTTCCTCGTTAAACTTGATGGTCGGTTTATTCATTTCTTATTATTTTCAGATTTTCCTAAAAAATCAGCCCAATTAATCCAACCTTTTTCTTTATAAGTTCTCTGTGGATTGGACGGGATATTATCCTTTGATGGAAGGTTTTTATAAAACTGATGCCACTGCAATTGTGTTTTAATATTTTTCACTCTAACCAACTGTTTTAATTGCTCAATAGGCATGTAAGTTTTATTAAAGTTTGCAATCGTTTTAGTTCCTAGCCAATCACCCCAACCATTCCAACCGTTGTCTTTGTATACTGCTGATGGTCGATTTGGGATGTTGCTTGGCTTCTTGCCACTTTTACAGAAATCTGCCCAGTCTTTAGTGCTTTGCAATCTGAATTTTTGTACAATTTTTCGTGCTTCCAAATAGGTAAGTTTTTGACTATTTCCTTGAAATGAGTCTTTACCTAGCCAATCTGCCCAATTAATCCACCCTTCATTTTTATAAGGCCTTGATGGAACAGAAGGAATATCAATTGGTTTTTTTCCAGATTTACAATAATTTGTCCATTGTTCTATTTTTTTAAATTTCAAGCTTCGGGCAAATTCCCTAGCATCAGAAAAATTTCTGTAGGATTTATCAGAATTTCTAATATTAAATGTCCCTAACCAATCACCCATATTAACCCAACCTTGTGATATGTATACAACCATTGGATTAGCAGGAATATCTAGAGGGCGATTTTTAGAATTTGAAAACGCACGCCATTCAAATTGGTTTTTAATTTGCAACCCCCTTACATACTCCCTCGCCTCCTCAAAAGGCATCCATGAAAAACGTGAGAGTTTTTCCCAGAGTTTGATTTGAAGTTGAGAGCTGAGTTCAGCTTCATCTATATACTCGGAAAAGACTTCTAGATGAAATTGAGATTCAGTTGGCTTTGAAGTGGAATTTGGATCAGCCTTGTCCTTGAAATATTCAACAATGCGTTCGTCATTTGATGCTAATCCTCGAACGACGGCAAGAATTTCTTGGAAGTTCTCATTGTCAATTTCGTGTGTGATGTCGTCATAAATAACTGGGAGAATAACATAGCCCCATTCTTTGCCTTCTTTTTTTCGTAGGGCTCTACCAAGCGCCTGTACGATGTCCACTTTGCTTTTTCGTGGATCTGAGAACACAATACAATCAATATTTGGGACATCAACTCCTTCAGTTAAGCATCTAGCGTTGGTAATAAGTGAATTTGGGGATGATGCAAATTCTTGAACAACGATGTTGCGTTGCGTAGTTGGTTGTTTACCGGAGACTGTGAACGTATCAATTGGTTTGTAATGATAGGTCTCTGTGATGTACTGTTGTAGTTCTTTATTTCGGACTGCTTTCTCAATAGATGAGTGAAAAGAAACTGCATTTTTGATTGGAAGCACTTTCATTGCTTTCCTTAAAGCAAGCATAGATGCAAGAGACCTAGCTTCCGTTTCTTTCTTCCATTTATCATTTAATTGGACGAGGTTATTCTCCTGGATAAAACTTGCAATCTCTGATTTTTGAATGTCTATCGTGACAACTTTGTAATCAGTTAAAAGACCTGTTTCAATGGCCTCCTTAAAACTCATGTGTGTAAAGGTATCGCCATAGATTTCTTCATCATCCAT
>JBEBDG010000119.1:0-7093 GCA_041157165.1 Bacteroidota bacterium | reverse complement strand
AGCACATGGTATGTTTAGTTGACTCGCCCAACGCATCATTTCTTCTTCATGCATTTCATGTGGGGCCACAATCCATTTGAAATCATTCTTAAAATGCCTTATACAAGGAACTAATACCCTCATATCATCTTCCCAAACAGAACCAGCCACAACAAAAGAAGAATCAGCAACAAACTGATCTTTGATTTCCCAAACATCAATTGCTTTTGAATGATCATAGACTCGATCAAAACGCGTATCGCCAATTACTTCTGTATGATGAACTCCGAATTGACTTAATAAAGTGGCCGAGGATTGATTCTGAAGAAAAATACGATCAAAATTATTTAGAATTCCTCTAAAGAAAGAACCAAATAATCCAAAAAACACAGAATTTTCTCTAAAAATTGCGGAAATCAATACAGTAGGAATCTTACGTTTTTTGAGAGCTGTTAAGTAAAAATACCAAAACTCATATTTGATAAAAACGGCGATATTCGGTTGAACCAAATCCAAAAAACGCTCTGCGTTTTTTCTAGAGTCCAATGGCAAATAAAGTATCAAATCTGCCTTGTCATAATGCATACGAATCTCATAACCCGAAGGTGAAAAGAAGGTCAAAACAATAAAATGATCTGGATATTTCGCCTTGTATTTTTCAATCAAAGGTCTCCCTTGCTCAAATTCTCCAAGTGAGGCAACGTGAAACCAAGCTACTACTGAGTGATTAGAGTGATTATCAGCCTGTGGTTTTAACCCCAGGTTCGAAGCCACCAGTTGTTCCCAAGTCTTTTTATGGCCTTCTACCATCAATTTTGCTTTGTTATGGAACAAAGCAGCAAATTTTATCGTTAGCTGATATAAAAACAAAGCCAAAGTATAAAGCCAAACTCTCAAGTTTTTATTAAATTTGATTTGAATTTTAAAATTACAAAAAATACTTGGCTGATTTACGGAAAATGAATTGGATAAATTTAACAGACATCGAACAAATTAAAACCATCGTTGAAGAATCTCAGCATGAAGCTGTGTTGATTTTTAAGCACAGCACCCGTTGTTCCATTTCTTCAACAGCCCTTAACCGCTTGGAAAGAGCATGGAATTTGGAAAATGCAAAAGCCTATTATTTAGACTTAATATCCAATAGACCCATCTCAAATGCCTTAGCTGAGCAATTTGAAGTTGAGCACCAATCTCCACAAGTTTTAATCATTAAAGATGGAAATTGTGTTTATCATGAAAGTCATTGGGACATTTCCTATGAGGGGATTTTACCACTATTGAATGAATTAGCATGATACAAAAAGGATTTTTCTGTTTGATTCTTTTAATGTGCAGCCTTAACGGTTTGGCACAAAGAAGATCTTTGCAAAATAAATCCACAACTGTGCAACCCAACATCATCAACAATAGTTCTACCATCCAAAAATCAAAAGGGACCGTACTCACTAAATCCAACATCAAACCAATTCCTACTAAAATTGGAGAAGGATATTGGGCAATAGGATTAAATGCCCATACCAATGCAGGTTTAATCGGTGGATTTAGTTTCAAAAAAGCATGGGGAAATAATGTACAAAAACTAAATTTCTGGTCTATCGACCTCATAAAAACCGAAGATTACAGGGAATTTACTTTATTTGATGCAAATAGTAATATCTCAATCAAAGACGGTAAAATAAATTATTTATATACCATTCGACCATCCTTTGGCAAAGAGTTTGTTTTGCTAAAAAAAGGTCCTGAAGGCGGTACCCAATTAAAAGGGGTATTATCCACTGGTCCAAGCATTGGTTTATTAAGTCCTTATTTTGTAAATGTAACTTCAAAGGCCTCTGGCTATGCTTCTATTGAAGCAATAAAAATGAAGGATTTTTACTCAAACAGCAATGCTGTCACTCAATATATTGTTGGTGAGGCAGGCATGTTTAGAGGTATTTCAGAAAGTAGCCTTCAACCAGGTTGGCACGGAAAGGCTGGTATTTTAATGGAATTTAATTCTGTTAAACGAAATTATTTAGCCATAGAATTTGGATTTGTAGCTGATACTTATTTCAAACCCATTGAAATGCTTATCCAAAATCCAGGTAGAAATTCGTTTTCTTCAGCATATCTAACATTTTATTTAGGGAAAAAATAATTATGATCGAATTACCACAAATTAATCCTACTAGCTCAGCAAGAAAACCCGATTGGTTGCGTGTCAAATTACCTATTGGTGAAAGCTATACGAAGGTTCGTAAAATTGTGGACGAATATAAACTCCATACCATCTGCCAATCAGGTAATTGTCCAAACATGGGCGAATGCTGGGGAGAAGGGACTGCTACATTTATGATTTTAGGGAATACCTGTACACGTTCTTGTACTTTTTGTGCTGTAGCTACAGGTCGACCAAATGAATATGATGAAGATGAACCTCGACGCGTAGCAGAGGCCATTCGATTAATGGGCGTAAAACATGCTGTAATCACTTCAGTTAATCGTGATGAATTAAAAGACAGAGGAGCTGAAATTTGGTATCAAACTGTAAGGGCCGTAAAGGAAGAAAACCCTCAAACGACAATAGAAACCTTGATACCAGACACTAAAGGTAATTGGGATGCATTGATTCGAATGATAGAAGGAGGTCAAGAAGTCGTTTCTCACAACATGGAAACTGTTGCCAGACTTTATAGATATGTTCGTCCTCAAGCCAAATACGAAAGGAGTTTGGAGCAAATTCAAAGAACCAAGGATTTTGGAAAAAGGACCAAAACTGGCTTAATGCTGGGATTAGGTGAAACCAAAGAAGAAGTATTTCAAGCAATGGACGATTTAGCGGGCCATGGTTTAGACGTACTGACCTTAGGACAATACTTACAACCAACTAAAATGCACCATGAAGTAATTGAATGGATTCATCCTGATACTTTTGCCATGTATAAAGAAGAAGGTTTGAAAAGAGGCTTTGACTATGTCGAATCAGGTGCATTAGTCCGTTCAAGTTATCACGCAGAAAGACATATTTAATTATGAAAAACACCGGGAATAAAAATTATTTTGATTTTATCATTGCCGGAGGAGGATTGGCGGGCTTAAGTTTGGCATATTATCTTTCTAAAAGTACTTTGCAAAAACTCAATGTTTTAATCATCGATTCCTCTGCCAAAAATAGTAATGATAAAACATGGTGTTATTGGTCAGACCAAGAGGATGATTTTTCCAAAATATGCGAAAAAGAATGGTCAAAAATTGGTATCCAAGGAAGAGGCACCGAATTACAAGTTGAGGAAATAACTCCATATAAATACAGAAAGATTAAAAGCGAGGATTGGTATAAGTTTGTTAAAAACCAGTTAAAAGGGTTTCCAAATTTTCAATTCCTGCAAGCCGATATTGAATCTATTCATTATGCTGGTATCGGCACAATGGTAGAGACCTCAAAAGGTAAATTTTTAGCGACGCAAAAATTATTTGATAGCATCTCTCCTTTCCCTTACGACAAAGAAGATCCCGAACAGTTAAAACAACACTTTGTAGGTTGGTATATAGAAAGCAATTTCCCTGCATTTAAATCCGACATAGCCCATTTATTTGACTTTCGATTGGCCAAAGGCATGGATGCTGAATTTATCTATTTTTTACCCACCAACTCACATACAGCACTGGTTGAACATACCTTTTTTTCAGGCGAATTAAAGGACAAATCATATTACGAGGAAAAGATAAAAAATTACTTATTAGCCAATTTTAATTTGGGAGATGATGATTATCGAATTTTAGAAGTAGAGGAAGGTATTATTCCAATGAAAGAAGTGACAATTGCACAAACTTTACATCAGAAATGGATTAAAATAGGCACTTCAGGTGGATTTGTTAAATCTTCGACAGGTTATAGCTTTTACCAAACCCAAAAAATCACCCAAAATCTTGTTCGAAACTTAGAAAACAAAGATTTTGACCAGGAAGTCAATCCAAAGCCAAAATTTAAAAAATGGCTAGATGCTACCTTCTTAGAAGTAATGGAAGATCCTACAGTAGATTCGAATGAAATTTTACTTCAATTGTTTGAAAAAACAGAGCCCAGTTTATTAATGAAATTCCTACAAGGAGAAACCACTTTGGGGGAAGATCTTAGCGTCATGACAAAAGTTCCTAAATTTATTTTCATGCGTGCTGGTTTCCCTGCATTTTTTAATATTCTAAAAAAGAATTAATTTTATAGCTTAATAAAATCAATATATGGCATATTTATTTACTTCTGAGTCGGTTTCAGAAGGACACCCAGACAAGGTAGCAGATCAAATTTCAGATGCGCTAATCGACCACTTCATGGCTTTTGATCCAAGCTCAAAAGTAGCGTGTGAGACCTTGGTTACCACTGGGCAAGTAGTTTTAGCTGGAGAAGTAAATACTACCACTTATTTGGATGTTCAAAACATCACACGCGAGGTAATTCGTAAAATTGGATATACCAAATCAGAATACATGTTTGAAGCCAATTCATGTGGCATTCTTTCCGCTATTCATGAACAATCTGCTGATATTAACCAAGGAGTAGATCGTAAAAATCCAGAGGATCAAGGAGCTGGAGACCAAGGTATGATGTTTGGTTTTGCTACTCGCGAAACAGAAAATTACATGCCATTGGCATTGGATTTAGCACACAAAATTTTGCAAGAATTATCCTCAATTCGTAACAATGAGCCCAATTTAATTGGCTATTTACGTCCTGATGCAAAATCCCAGGTGACCATTGAATATTCTGATGATCACCAACCTCAACGAATTGATACCATTGTTGTATCAACACAACATGATGATTTTGCTTCTGAGGAAGAAATGCTAGCAAAAATTAAAAAAGATATCATTGAAATCGTTATTCCGCGTGTAAAGTCAAAGTTAAAACCTGAATTACAAGCACTATTCAACGACCAAATCACCTATCATATCAATCCAACAGGAAAATTCGTAATAGGTGGCCCACATGGAGATACGGGATTAACAGGTCGTAAAATTATTGTGGATACATATGGTGGAAAAGGAGCTCATGGTGGAGGTGCTTTTTCTGGAAAAGATCCATCGAAAGTGGACCGTTCGGCGGCATATGCCACTCGACATATTGCTAAAAATCTAGTCGCAGCAGGTTTATGCGATCAAGTGTTGGTACAAGTATCTTATGCCATTGGAGTAGCAAAACCTTGTGGTTTGTTTATTGATACATATGGCACATCCAAAGTAAATTTAAGCGATGGAGAAATTGCTCGTCAAGTAGAGCAAATTTTCGATATGCGCCCCTATTTCATTGAACAACGTTTGAAATTAAGGAATCCGATTTATTCTGAAACAGCTGCTTATGGACATATGGGACGTAAAAACGAAGTAGTCACGAAAACGTTCCTAGGACCAAATGGACAAAAAGTAACGAAAGAAGTTGAATTGTTTACCTGGGAAAAATTAGACTATGTAGATCAGGTGAAAAAAGCCTTCGGCTTATAAAATAAAAAGGGCTTCTACAAAGAAGCCCTTTTTTATGTTATGTTAACCTCGTTCGGGTTTTAGTTTGAATAATTTTTTCTTTAAACCGCTTAATTTGCTCTGCGATGGCATTCAAGGCCAAATCCAAAGCCTCTTCAAAAGATCTTGCTTTTTCTTTCACGAACAAAACTGCTCCAGGAACTGCAATTTTAATCTCCAACATTTTAGATTTGATTTTCCCTTCACCTTGTTCAATTTTCAGAAACACATCACCCCCGGTAATGCGGTCATAAAAAGTGTCTAATTTGTTCAATTTCTCTTGGATAACCTCAATCAACTTACGATCTGCGCTAAAATGAATAGCATGAACTTGCACTTTCATAATTTTAAGATTTAAATGGTGAAATAATACGAAAATGTATAAATTAAAATTTGTCTTGTCAACTATTTTAACAAAATTTTAATCAGTTTTTCAACCATTTTATTCGCAAAATTTTAGATGTTATTCCCACGCTGTTTAAAACCTCATTCCAAAAATATTGGATGGGTGACAATTGATCATTAGGCGATTTCACTTCAACAAAAAATAATGTTTCTTCATTCCAAACCATTAAATCAGGAAATCCCTTACTATGAGTGGCAACATTCAACCACAATTGTTCTAAAACAGAACTCAAAGACTTAATTGAAACACGATCTAAAAAGATTTTTAAGAGGTCCATATCTACATATTGCCAATCAATTAATGGATTTAAGGTCCCTTGGTGATTTTGCAATATGGTTTCAAAATGTTCCCAAAGTTTATTTTTATCGGAAAGTAATTCAAGTTTCTGATGAAAATAAGCCAAATTTGCTAAACCAAAGCCTTCTAATCGATACTCTGCAGGTGCCAATTGAAAGGGATGTGAAAATTGATGATGTTGGGTATTGAATATGATCTCCCAGGTTAATAAACCAATTAAGTTTTTCCACAAAGTATTTTCGGTAAATTCTGCTTGAAATCCATTTTTTAAGTAAAAATTGGCAACTTGTTGTTCAACAGATAGACTAGAATCTTTTACCAACTCAATTGATTCAGCTGCCTTTAATTTTTGAGTAACCTGTTTAATTGTTTTTTCTGGTTGAATTCTAGCAAGATAGTCTAGATAAAAATGTCGATCATTCGGATGATGAAACAACTCAAGTCCTACCCGAGCCCACTGTATAGCCTCCTGATTCCTTTTGAGCTTTGTTAGGATTCGAATTCGACGTTCCAAACATTTAGAACTTAGACCATATTCATATATTTCAAGCGCCTCGTCAGTCAAATCCATTCGCTCTAAATAACGAGCTAAAAGATACACTGACCGCTCGAAAGAACCAATGCTCAGATCACTAATGGTTTTCATTAAAGGCAAAATCTCCCTGTTCCATGAATCAATCCATTCGATTGGATTCAAAGGCGATTTAGAAGCCTCATAAAATTTCTCATTCCAATTTGAAATTTGCCATTTTTCAAGTGCCACTTCCCTACTTGTAAAATAGGGAATCAATTCATCCTCTTTAATTTCAAAAAATTGTCGAAAACCCAAATCCTTCACAACAAAATCTGTTAAATCACGTGATTTACTACCAAAAAAAAGAAATTGAAAAAAGTCAAATTTTTTCTGATAGC
>JBEBDG010000118.1:0-7101 GCA_041157165.1 Bacteroidota bacterium | reverse complement strand
CAAGTGCAACTTATCAAGTAGAGGGTGGTGTTAATGTTTTAACTATTAAAGCTTCTGATGAGAAAAATCTAGAATCTGTTTTTATTAGACTATTAGATGTTAATGGTACCGGTACATATTTTATCCCTGGTAGCGGCAATAATAATAACATAGGTAATATCATCAAAAACCTGAATAATTATAACGACAAAGATAATTTTTACGTTGCTACATTACCTAACTCTGAAGGTATCTTAAGCGGTGTTGGAAGAATTAACATAACCAAGCTAGATGACGACCTAGTGGAGGGTAACTTAATTTTAATTTCAAACAACCCTAAAGGAGAGCAAGCCGTTCTGGAGTCTGCCAAATTCAGTATTGCCATTAAATAATATGGAATTTGATCCTAAAAGTGTGCAAGAAGACTGGGAAACTATCTTAGAATTCATACATACTAATTTTGGAAAAAAACCAACTGATGTGGATTCTGTTCTGTTTATCATTGGTGTTCAGGAATTAGGAAAAGGTCACCAATACTTTACAAAAGAACAGAAGCAAGATTTATTGCACATCGCAACATGTAAAGTTTTAAGTTTCTCGGGTTTTTATGAATTGGAAGGTCTAGATCAGGATGGCTGGCCACATTGGAATTTAGCAAAAAACGTGCCTTCACTTCCATTAAAAGAACAAGAAATTCTTTTAAAAGCACATATTATTCATTATTTTAAATCAGAAGTCTTCGCGTGAAAATTTTCAGTTACAATGTAAATGGTATCCGAGCTGCTATGCAAAAAGGATTTATCAGTTGGCTTAAAGAGTCTGATCCTGATGTCATTTGCATTCAAGAAATCAAAGCCGAAAAAGACCAAGTAGATGTTGCAGCCATTGAATCTCTAGGATATCACACTTATTGGTTTTCCGCGCAAAAAAAAGGGTACTCTGGGGTAGCCATCTTTACAAAAATTGCGCCGAAACACATTGCCTATGGATGTGGAATAGAAGAATATGATGTAGAAGGGAGAGTTTTACGAATTGATTACGACCATATATCAGTGATGAGTGTATACATGCCATCGGGTACAACAGGAGATGTACGTCAAGACTTTAAAATGAAATGGTTAAGTGATTTTTATGCATACATTCAAAACTTAAAAAAAGATATTCCTCATTTGTTAATTTCTGGCGATTACAATATTTGCCATAGAGAAATTGATATTCATAATCCAAAATCCAATGCCAATAGTTCAGGTTTTTTGCCTGAAGAAAGAGCTTGGATTAGCCAATTTTTAGATGGAGGATTCATTGATACATTCAGGCATGTCAATCAAAATCCACATCATTACAGTTGGTGGAGTTATCGGGCTGGATCTCGTGCCAAAAATCTTGGCTGGCGAATTGATTACCACATGGCAAGTCAGGAACTCAAAGATAAAATACAAAATGCCCATATTCACCCAGATGCCTTGCATTCTGACCATTGTCCCATTTCAGTTGAACTTCAATTTTAATTATGATTTACGAAAAACACCTATTTATTTGTACAAACGATAAAGATGCCCCTAAAAAGTGTTGCGGATCCGAACATGGCATGGAATTAATCAATGCTTTAAAAGAGACTCTTCAAGCAAGTGGATCTGAAAAGAAAATTCGAATTCAAAAAGCTGGTTGTTTGGATGTGTGCGGAAAAGGTCCTGCAATGGTTGTGTTTCCTGAAGGTGTTTTCTATGGCAACGTACAGTTGGAGGATGTTAAAGAAATTGTTGAAAAACATTTAAAAAACGATGAAATTGTCAATCGTTTACAAATTGGCTAAATTGCATCATGATTTATCGATTTTATCCAACTTTACTCAATTCCTATTCAATGTTTTTGAATCAAACAAAAGATTCAAATGGGAAAATTATCGTAGATGAAATTGAAATGATTGAACGCATCAATCGAGTAAAGAAACCAACCACTGGCGCTCAACAAAAGGGTATCGACTTTGAAAAGGCTGTCACCCTCGGACAAGGCGAAGAGTTTTTTAATGAAGCAATTATTGAAAAAACTCGAAAATTATTACCACCCAAGTATAAGACTCAATTCTATGTGGAAGCTCGACATAAGAACAGCCAAATTTATGGCTATGTTGATATTGTCAGTGAAGCTTCTGCCTACGATTTAAAAACCACAAGCTTTTATTCTCCCAATCGTTTTTTAAATAACCATCAAAATTTATATCTACTTGGTTTACAAAAATATGGGATTGAACAATTAGATTATATCATCACTGATTTCAATGAGGTTTATGTTGAATCCTATTATTTAAATTCATATGATTTCAATCCACTTTTTTTAGAAGTCGAATCTTTCGTCCATTTTATAGAAGAAAATAAAAGATTTATACGAGATAAAAAAATTGTTGACCGAAAGGCCAATGATGCTCAACTCAGTTTATTCGATTAAATCTTTATCCAATTTTTTAGTTCGGAAAGATTAGTAATAATGCGCTCTGAACTACTTTTTTCTGAATGTTCACAAAAATGAATAGACGGAATTCCTACTTGCTCAGCTCCCCAAACATCTATTTTTTCATGGTCACCAATCATTATTGCTTCATTAGAATTGCAATTTGCTAGAGACAAAGCAAATCGGTAAAATGCTGGATCAGGCTTTTTTGAATTCGCCACTTCTGAGGTTATTATGTGAACAAAATAATGCTTCAGGCCAGAGCCTGAAATTTTTATTTCTTGGACATCACTGAATCCATTTGTTAAGACATATAAAGGATACCTGCTAGCTAATTCTTGGATAATTTCAGATGCACCCGCAATCAATTTAGTTTTTCTAGGAGTTCGATGTAAAAATTCATTTCCAAAATCTTCATAAGGTCCAACCACCCCAATTGCATCAAAGACTTTTCTAAATCGCGTATCGCGTAAGGTTTGCTGGTCAATCTTTCCAAATTGGTAATCTTCCCACAATTGATAATTTACACGCTGGTAAATATCAAAAAATGAATCGAATGAATGATTGCTCAATTCATACAACTGAAATTCTTGAAATAGTTCAGTTAATGAATCTTTGGCATTAGCATCATGATCCCATAAGGTGTGGTCCCAGTCAAAAAAAATTGCTTTTGGTGTAAAAATCATACAACAAAAGTAATAATAAGTTACCTTTGTCTATAACCAAATTTGTATGCAGCATCAATTAAATTTAAAAAAGCCTTTAGCATTTTTTGACCTTGAAACCACCGGAATTCAAATCCAAAAAGATAGGATTGTAGAAATTGCCATTGCAAAGGCCAATATTGATGGAAGCATAGAAGTAAAAACAAGGAGAATAAATCCTGGCATTCCCATTCCATTAGAAGCTTCCCTTGTACATGGAATATACGATGAGGATGTAAAAGATGAACCCGTTTTTAGACAAGTGGCCAAATCTTTGGCACAATTTTTAGAAGGTTGCGATTTGGCAGGGTTTAATTCAAACAAATTTGACGTACCCATGTTAATTGAAGAATTTTTAAGAAATGATATTGAATTTGAACTTAAAAACAGAAAATTAATAGATGCCCAACGAATTTTCCATTTGATGGAGCCAAGAAATCTTTCCGCAGCTTATAAATTTTACTGTCAAAAAGAATTAATAAATGCCCACTCGGCAGAGGCAGACGTTTTGGCTACCTTAGAAGTATTAAATGCACAAGTGAAGTATTATGAAAATGTTCCTAGGACTGATGAGGATGGAAAAGAAATTTTTCCAATTCAGAACGATATGAACGTTTTAAGCCAATTAACTACTAATAATTTAATTGATTTTGCAGGCCGAATGGTATATAATAAGGACCAAGTTGCTGTCTTCAATTTTGGTAAACATTTAGGAAAACCAGTAATTGACGTATTAAAGTCCGACCCTTCTTACTACGATTGGATCATGAAGGGAGAGTTTCCTTTGGATACCAAAAGAAAATTAACAGAAATTAAATTGAAAGGATTTCAACGTTAATCGATTTTTTATTCCATTTTTTCAGTTTATTTAGTATTTTTGCCACGCAAAAAAGCTTTCAATGATTTAATAAAAAATTGAAATTGTAACCGACTGATTTATGCAATCTATACCAGATATCATTAGAACTATTCCTTTAACTCACTACATTTTATTGAGCTCAGCTTTATTTTGTATTGGTGTTTTAGGAGTTTTAACCAGAAGAAATGCAATCATTGTTTTTATGGCAATTGAATTGATGTTAAATGCAGTTAATTTATTACTTGCTGCCTTTTCATCCTATTTTTCTGATCCAGCTGGTCAAATATTTGTATTTTTTATTATGGCCGTTGCAGCTGCAGAGGTAGCTGTTGGATTGGCCATAATTGTCATGATATATCGTAATATTCAGACAATTGATATTGGATTATTGAATAAATTAAAAAATTAAAAAGAAATTCGCCAAAAGCTATTGATATATGTCATCAGTACTACTTATACCTCTTTTACCATTTATCGGATTTCTGATCAATGGATTAGCCTACCCAAAACTTTCTAAAAAAATCGCTGGAATCATCGGTACTATTCCGCCATTGGCTGCCTTTGCCTTATCCATACAATTGTTTTTGAATTTTGATGGAAATGCACAAATTATTCCCATCACAGATTGGATTCAAGTGGGGGAATTATCCATTCCTTTAGCTTTGCAAATTGATCAATTATCGATCATGATGTTGCTAATCATAACTGGGGTAGGAACATTGATTCATGTATATTCAAGTGCTTACATGTCGCATGATAATGGATTTGGTAAATTCTTTGCCTTCTTGAATTTGTTTGTTTTTTTCATGCTGATTTTGGTTCTTGGTTCAGGCTTCGTAACCTTATTCATTGGTTGGGAAGGGGTTGGATTGTGCTCATACTTGTTAATTGGTTTTTGGAATCAAAAAAATAGTTATGGTGATGCAGCAAGAAAAGCATTCATCATGAACAGAATTGGCGATTTAGGCTTTTTAATCGGTATATTTTTATTGTTTCAAGAATTTGGAACAGCATCATATCAAGAAGTTTTTGAATCAGTTAAATCGGGATCTGGCAATAACCTGGGTTTAATTGCATTTTGTTTATTTATTGGTGCGATGGGTAAATCAGCCCAAATACCTCTCTTCACTTGGTTACCAGATGCAATGGCTGGACCAACCCCTGTATCTGCTTTAATTCACGCGGCAACCATGGTGACTGCCGGCATTTACATGGTCATTCGGGCCAATGCATTGTTTGAGTTAAGTCCAGAAGTATTACATTTTGTTGGATGGATTGGTTTAGTAACCGCCTTGTTAGGTGCTGCAATTGGCCTATTCCAAAATGATATCAAAAAAGTATTAGCCTACTCCACCGTTTCCCAATTAGGTTACATGTTTATGGGTTTAGGTGCATCGGCGTATACGGCTTCATTCTTTCATGTAATGACACATGCTTTCTTCAAGGCGTTATTGTTCTTAGGTGCTGGTTCTGTCATTCATGCTATGTCAGATGAACAAGATATTCGTAAAATGGGTGGCTTGAAATCTAAATTACCCATAACCTACCTTACTTTTTTACTTGGTACCATTGCCATCGCAGGAATTCCACCTTTTGCTGGATTCTTTTCGAAAGATGAAATTTTAGCTCATTTATATCATCACAACATCTTAATGTGGAGTTTAGCCATTATTGGTTCTGCCTTAACTTCATTTTACATGTTCAGGGTGTTTTTGGTAACATTCCATGGAGATTTTCGAGGAACAGACCATCAAGCGGCTCATTTACATGAATCGCCTATAGCAATCACAATACCTTTAATTATTTTAGCAATTTTTTCAGTTGGAGGAGGCTTGATTAATTTACCTGCATTTGTAGGTGGCAATGAATTTTTGGCACATTGGTTAAATCCTATTTTACCTGAAGGGGCTAATGAATCTTTAGAAGTTCATTTTGCCAGTTTAGAATTTTTAGCTCCTTTAGCCGCAGCATTTTTGCCTGCAATTTTTGCTTTTCAGGTATACGGTAGTAAAAAATCAGTACCGCCTGCAGATGCAGACATCCGTGGAATTCAGAAAATCATTTATGATAAATTTTACATTGATGAAGCCTATGATTTCATTTTTGTAAAACCAATTAATTTTTTGTCAAACTTTTTCCATCAATTTATTGACTTCCTTATAATCGACTTATTGGTTGAAACCGTAGGAAAAATTGTGAAAAGTAGTTCTAATGAACTCCGAAAAATTCAAACGGGAACAATTGGATTTTACGTTTTTATGATGGTGGTTTCCATTGCTATTATTTTAGCATGGACACTTAAAAGTTGGATGTTTTAATAAACAAATTAAAAAGGAATGTATTTATTATTTGTACTTTTATTTCCGTTGTTGCTTGGCAGTTTTCTTTTAATAGCTAAGCCTGCCAAAGCCTTCAGCTTTGCCTTATTGGGGTCGATTGTCGAATTAATCATCAGCATCTTAATGTTGAGCCAGGCAAAAGAATCAACTGGATTAAGTGAATTCGTTCTACCTTGGATTCCAGAAGCTGGATTGAAGTTTGCCTTATTTGTTGATGGAATCAATGGAGTATTGATATTATTAAGCACTCTTTTGGTACCCTTTATAATCGGTTCAACTGCCAACTCTGAAAAGTCGAGTGATGCCAGATATTTAGGATTGATTCTAATCATGCAGGCTGCAATGCTGGGGGCCTTTTTAGCGAAAGATGCCTTTTTATTTTACTTCTTTTTTGAAGCCTCACTACTACCCATTTATTTCATCATAAACCTATATGGTGGTGAAAATAGAAATCCTATTTCTTTTAAATTCTTTGTATATACATTGTTCGGATCTTTATTTTTATTGATTGGATTAATTTATGTTTATTTAAGAACTCCAGGTCAAATACCTTCCGCTGACTTTGAAACTTTATATCAAACAGCCTCTATTTTAAGCACCAAAGAACAAAATTTATTGTTTTTAGCATTTTTTGTTGCATTTGCGATCAAAATGCCAATGTTCCCTTTTCATACTTGGCAACCAGATACGTATACAGTAGCTCCTGCCCAAGGAACTATGATGCTTTCAGGTATCATGTTAAAAATGGGAACTTATGGAGTTATCCGAATGA
>JBEBDG010000117.1:0-7113 GCA_041157165.1 Bacteroidota bacterium | reverse complement strand
ATTTTTTCACTTTCTATGATTATTTTGCCCAGTTCGGATGCAAAAGGCCCCAAGCCAAGTCCTTGGTAATCTGCGGCAATGGGGTCAAGATTAAGATTTAGTTTTTGGGTATTCCAAAGAGTATCTGAAAGAGTGTAGGATTTTGTTAAATCTTGAATTAAATTATTTTTACCAAATGTGCGTAAAAATTCACCTTGGTATACATTTCTATCCATAGGACCCAACTTTGCATTCGATTGTCCAGTTACTAGAATGACATCCCCAGCCACAATGTTAGTTCTTTGTAGTAACTGGGTTGAATCTAAGCCATTATACGTGAAAAAAGTTAAATCATATTCAACTAATTCAGCTGGAATTGTAAAATTGAATGCAAATACTCCCGCAACTGATTTAGGTTTTAAAACTTGGTTTAATTGTTTATTTCGATAAATAAATAATCCTAACGAATTACTTGAACTTGTTTTAGCTTGAATAGTTAAATTGGCAACATTACTTGCATTTCGAGGAAATAATTGATAATCCTGAGGAAGGTTTGAAAATATGAAATTTCCAAAGGTTTGGGACCAAATAGGATTACATAAAAATATAAGAATGGAGAGGTTAAAAAGTTTTTTTAACATTTAGTTCAGTAAATTAAACTTAAAACAAATATAAATTGTTTAAGGTATTAATCAAACTTAAAACTCAGACATAAAATGTATTACCAATTTCATCAAACTCAAAAAATTCCTGCAAGTATGGAAAAAGTATGGGATTTCATCTCAAGTCCTGATAATTTAAAAAAAATTACTCCACCTTATATGGGATTTGATGTAGTTAGTAATTCCAATTCAAACAAAATGTTTGCGGGTATGATCATCACTTATATTGTTAGACCCATGTTTAATTTTCCTGTTAATTGGGTGACAGAGATTACTCATGTGAAGGAAGGCGAATTTTTTGTAGATGAACAGCGAATGGGGCCATATAAATTATGGCATCATCAACATAAAATTGAACCTATTGAAGGTGGGGTTTTAATGACTGATATCGTTACTTATATTCCTCCTTTTGGATTCATAGGAAGTATCGCCAATTTTTTATTCATAAGAAAAAAATTGTCCGAAATTTTTCAATTCCGGACCAAAGCTGTGGATGATATTTTTGGAAAATTTCCTCTATAATCGGCAATTAATCCCTACTGTTCCTATAAAAGAACCATCCGTGATAGTATAATTAGCAAAACCTTTCAATTGGAAGGTTTTGTTCATATTATAGGTTAGGGTTTCGGCAACACCTGTTAGCTTTCCCACATTTAAATAATACGCTTGACTTAAAAGACCCCACTTATCTTTTGAATAAGAGGCATTTCCCGCCAACAACAAAGCTTCGAAATTTGAATTTCTTCCTTGTCCATGTAAGAAAAAAGTACCTATATTCCACTTTTTAGAAATAGGATAGGAGGTTGCCAGTTCCTGTCCAAAAAAACTAGTTACTGAATAGTCTGGAGTAATTTGCATCGCAGGTAAATGTATTCCCAAAATTGTTTTAAATTTTTTATTGATCAATTTATATCGAGTCATGATGACAACGGTATTGGGAGTCATACTTTTTACACGCGTCATGAACATGATATTCCCGGTCAGGCGTTTCGACTGATTAGTACCTGCATTGATAATAATGTTGGGTTCTTTTGAGGTAAAGGCTGGGATAAAAGAAAAACCTCCTGTACTTAATTCAATAGAACCAACTTGAGATAATCCAGAAAAAACACAATTAAATAACAAAAAAAGTAAAAGAAAATTTCTCATAAATTGAATAAATATGAACGAAAATATTAGATTACAAATTTAGTCAATTATGTTGACATCATAAAATAATGCAATTTTCAAATTATTCGATTTTTTATCTAAAAATGAATAAAGTAATCCAAATGGAACAATTAGTCCGATTGATTTGTTAATCTTCAAATTTAACTTCCTTGAAATACAATTACTCCTACAAACTATATCATGAAGTAAGTCAGTTGCCCGCTGATTGGGATTTCGTTTCATCTAAAAGTATCTTTTTGCAAAAAAAATACCTTAGTATTTTAGAAAATGCTTCTCCTAAAAACATGAAGTGCTATTTCATCGGAATATTTGAAGGAGAGAAGCTAATTGCGACCTCAATAATGCAAGAAATTCATTTAAATGCATTAAAAAGTCTAGGTAATAGAGATCATTGCCTCAAAAATCAAATCAGAGATTTCATCTTTAGAAAGTTTTCATCCAAACTATTAATTTTAGGAAATAACATGGTCAGTGGTCAAAATGCCTATTGCATTTCTAAAACGGCCGATGAAAAACAATTGTTGAGATTATTAAAAGACATTTCAGACCATTGGCCTAACAAAGCTCATATTAAAATTATTAAGGATTTTTATGCATCTGACTTTGCAATAAATTCTTCCAATGATTTTCAAAAAAATTATTGTTTTTCAGCTCAGCCTTCTATGGTTTTTAGGATTCAATCTCATTGGAAAGAGGAAGGAGACTATGTAGCTGATTTATCTAAAAAGTATCGTGATCAATTCAAAAGATGTAGAAAAAAAGGGGATGAACTTCAATCAAAGGAATTGACTTTTGAAGAGATTGAGCAAAATATAGAGTTTATTCATAAGCTCTATGTTCATGTAGCAGAAAATGCACCCGTTAATACCTTTTTTCTACCGAAAAATCATTTTTTAGATTTTAAAAAATACCTAAAGAACGATTTTATCTTAAAGGGATATTATTTGAATGATTTATTGGTTGGATTCAGTACAATTATCCGACACGGAAAAGAATTAGAAACCTATTTTTTGGGATATGATGAGCGTATTCAGCGTGAAAAAATGCTTTATTTAAACATGCTTTATGACATGGTTCAATTTGGAATTGAAAATGGGTTTAATAGCATTAATTTTGGTCGTACTGCCTTGGAAATAAAAAGTTCCATAGGAGCAGAGGAAATTGAATTAAAGGGTTATATGCAACATGCAAACCCCATAATCAATGTTAATTTACCTTGGATTTTCCCCATGTTTGAACCCAAGGTGAATTGGATGCGCAGAAATCCATTTAAATGGAAACTGCAGACGAGTCAACTAGGCATTCCACATTTGGATGAAGCCATAAAAAAGAAGCAGGGCAATCTGTGCCAATTTTTTGGCTCATAATCCTTCTCAAAGCATCTTCTTTTCCTTTACCGGTCACCAAAAAGATAATCTTCTTGGTTTGTAATATAGCTTTCATGCCCATGCATAAACCGTAAGCAGGTTCGGAACCTGAAGATAAGCTGGGATCGTGTTGGATGGTAGATTCTGCCAAAATTGCCTTATGAAAGTCTGCTTGCAAAAACGGTGCTGGTTCATTAAATGCAATATGTCCATTTTTACCCAAACCCAAAATACATATATCCATCGGTCCATTATTGCTTACAAATTCATTTAAACGCTTACATTCCGTTTCTACCATATCTGGAGCTGTATCAAATCCGAAATAACGATCATTTGATATTTTTAAAGGTCCTAACATGTGTTTCTGTAAATAGGATTCGCATGAATCTGGGTGCGACAAAGGAATAATTCCCCATTCATCCATCTTTATAACGCGCATTTGATTATAAATTTCCTTGCTTTTTGCCATTTCTGCGTACATTCCCGTTGGACTACCACCTGTAGCAGCGCAGAATAATAAAGATGGATTCAATTTTACCTCACATGCAATCATTGCAGCTGCCTTTTCAGATAATTCAGCATAGGAGGAGAGTTGATGTAAATTCATTGTAACCTATATTATATTAATTGTAAATTTTTTAATACCTTTCATTAAACTTTAAAACTTATACTAAAAACATAAGTTCAAAACTATGAAAAAATACCTACTAATTGTGCTCTTACTTTTAAATGTTAGTATTTATGCCTTTCATTCAAATTTAATTATAAAAGATACGACAACCTTCATACATGTTGTCGATATTTTTAGCCTAAAAATAGACACCTTAAAAACCATTTCAACACATTATGAGGCACCTAACTGGCACCCAGACAATTACCTAATTATGAATCATCGGGGAAAATTATACACCATGGATGTTAAAACGAAAGAAATCAAAATGCTTTCTACAGGTTCTGTGTCAAAAAACAACAATGACCATGGCATTTCTCCAGATAAGCAATGGCTGGCCATTAGTAGTCATGACCCCGGTAATCCTTCCCCAAAATCCTATAAATCAACAATCTACGTACTTCCAATTGGAGGTGGAGAACCTCGAAAAATAACAAGTGATGTACCTTCTTATTGGCACGGATGGTCGCCCAATGGACAAACATTGGCATTTTGTGGTGAGAGAAATGGTAATTATGACATTTTTACGATAGACATAAAAGGTGGGATTGAAAAAAGGATAACTGAAACAGATGGTTTGGACGATGGACCTGATTATTCGCCAGACGGCAAATATATTTATTTCAATTCCTATCGGACCGGACATATGCAAATTTGGAGAATGTTGGCCGATGGTTCCAATCCTGAACAATTAACATTTGATCAAAATTCCAATTGGTTTGCACATCCATCTCCTGATAATAAATGGATTGTGTACATTGCATATCTTTCAGATGAAAAACAACAGCATCTTTTTGGTAAACAAGTAAAACTTCGTTTAATGAATCTTCAAACCAAAGATATTAAAGATTTAACACCAGTCTTTTTTGGCGGACAAGGCAGCATCAATGTCCCATCTTGGAGCTCCGACAGTAAAAAAATTGCTTTTATTAGTTATAAGGTGAAGTAATAATTGAATTTTTGATATTTTTACCTACTAATTTTACCGTTTAAATAGTATAATTTTTCCTCAATAGATTTTTCTTTTTGAAAACTACCTTGATAAACATAGTCCGTTGGCAATTCCTCTGCCATTCTAAAATCTGCCATTTTTCCATTTGTTTCAATAGATAGCGGATTTAAAAGTAATCCACTTTTCATACAATAGACCGTTGATTGTGGTTTAAGAACAGAATTTATTTTTGAATTTCTGTAATAACAATTTATCAATCCCGGAAAATCTAAAAGGACGACTGCACTATCAATCGTAGGTTTAATGTATTGATTTGGATTAATTGGAACATTTTTACCTGCAACATTGATTGTGGTATAAAACCCTTGTTCTTCCAATTGATTGGCAATAAAAGCACTTAAAAAGTGTCGAAGAGAACCCTCATAGGCAAACCTTCTTTTTCGAATCCAGCGAACAAGCTCTTTAAAATCATGGGGACTCATAGGCTCAAAATAACCGGAAAGGGTATATCTTGTTTGCTTGTTTGTAATTTCAAATTCAGTTAAAAAGCCTTTATAAATATAGCCTAATACATTATTTTCAATCATTAAGGGTTCTTTTGCCTTAGCCTTGAAATTCCTTTTTAGATTTCCATTATTTTCAAATTCAATTATTTCTCTATTTCTAATTGCAATTTCTTTTTTAGAGTACCCTCTGCCGAGTAGCTCTCTTTCAAAAATTTTCATGCTTCGTTCCCAGTTTACATCTTTGCCTGCACTTACTTTTACTTCCAAAAGATTATTGGAACTCTCCTGTAAAAAAATAACTAAATTGGTTTGGCTTTCTTCCAATTTGACTCCATATATTTTATTTTCATAGCCCACACTTGAAACATGAACTTGGTATTGTCCAGGATTAATTTTTACTAATTGAAATTCACCCTCTTCATTTGCCTGCGTGCCATAAGAAGTATTATTAAAGAAAATGTGTGCAAAAGGAATTGGTTCATTAGTTGTTTGATCAACTATTTTACCCCGATAACTAAATTTAGTTTGTGCATTGCAAATTGTGGAAATCGAAAATATGACAAGAATAATGATCCATTTCATATGGGCGAACTAAAACTTTAATTGCTCATCCTTATCTCTCGAAGTTACTTTCGAAAAATCGATAGCTTTCACTTGTTCTGCAATGTAATGTATGCCTTGCCACAGGTGATTCAAAAAGGTAGAATCTTTGTAATTTTCCTTCGCATGGCCTAAAGTGGTGACCCAGATGTGTCCTCCCTGAAAATGCTGGGTCCAAGCCGCTGGAAAGTAATTTCCATACCCTCCTTTATGTTTGTTAATTAATTCTTTTTGAGATGAGTCTAAGGTCGAAACATCATGCATCAGTAGGGTATTTATTCCAGGGTAGAGTTCTGCGCCAAAATAACACTCATCTTCTTTTGTCCATTTTATTGGAACTCCTTTCATGGATGGATGTTCTGGATTGATATTAATAACTGAAAAAGATTGAAATTTTGCATGCCATGTGAAGGTTTCTCCAACCATCATTTTAAACCAATTCCACTTTCGTTCTGTACCCGTAACAGAATGAATACCTACAAATCCACCACCTGCCTCTATATAGTGTCGAAATGCAAGGCGTTGCAAATCCGATTCAAAAACATCATTATTAGTGCTCGTAAATATCAGAAGCCGATATTTCATCAAATTCTTCTCCTCAAATACCATTGGATTATCTGATACATCCACCTTGAATTGTTTATCTGCACCTAATTGCTTAATGGCCTCCACGGCTGAAGGAATGTTATCATGCACGTATCCAGATCCATTTTTTGTATACACCAAAACCGAAAAAGACGATTTTTGTGCGTAGCTCGATGTAATGACCAGTAAAAGAAAAAGGATTGATCTCATTTTATACCATATTTATCAACCAAATATATAATAGCAGCCATATTAACTGCTCCTAAATGTAATTCGCGTTTATTTACATTTTCAAAAACATCTGTTTTTGCATGATGCAAGTCGAAATAACGTTGACTATCTGGAATCAACCCAGCTAAAATAGTGGATTTATTGACTCCCAACATCGGTCCTATATCCGTTCCACCACCACCTAATGTAATCTCCGACCCATAAGGCTTCAATAGGGGATTCCAGGCTTGAAATTTAGCAAATTGAGCAGGAGGTGCAGTTATGCCTATAGATCTTGGTGTGAATCCGCCCTCATCACTTTCCAGTACAAAAATATGATTCTCTTTATTGATTTTAGCTTGATTGGCATATTCATTTCCCCCTCGAACACCATTTTCTTCATTTGCGAATA
>JBEBDG010000116.1:0-7200 GCA_041157165.1 Bacteroidota bacterium | reverse complement strand
TTTTTGCAATTGATTAAACCATCTTCATCACTCATTCCATTTTTATTTCCAGAAAAGCAAATCAAGTTTTTTATGCCCATTTTTGCAGCTCTTGGAATTAAGTCTTCATAAAATGCAACTAATTGATCATGATTTTTTGGATTGTTGAAAAAACTAGGGATATTCATTCCTTCTGGATATTTACCCCAACCGATGGCAGCAGTCATATCATGCTTTTTAAGAATTTCCCATTCATCCGGACCGGTTAATTCAATGGATGTTAAACCAATTTTTTTTGCGTTAACAACCAATTCCTCAAACGGTATGGTGTTATAGCACCAACGACATGTGGAATGTTGTACAGTACCTTTTAAGGCTGCATTGGTCACTAAATCGGATTTGTTAAATCTTTCTTCGAAATTGAAAAGGCCAAGACCGGCTAATCCGGCAGAGCTTTTCAACAGGTCTCTTCTTGAAAACTGCGTGCTCATAATTAATAGGTTTTCTTAAATTAAAATAGGTGTGATAAATAGTTGGTCACCCAATTATCTGTTAAGTTAAAAATAAATGAAGGAAAAATACCAAATATCAAAGAGGAAATTCCTAAGAAATACAAGCTTATTTTTTCTTTTGTAGTTAAATCGTACAAATCCCAAGTCGAATCTCTTTTGAAGAGTTTTCCAAAATACATTTTTTGAAAGGTCCAAATGAAATAACCTGCCCCTAAAATGATTCCTAATCCTCCGAAAATTGCCCAACCTTCAGATGCTTTTATGGCGTTAAATGCACCCATTAAACTGAAAAATTCCCCAATAAATCCTGAAAATCCTGGAAGGCCTAAGGAAGCAAAGAATGCAATTCCAGTTATAATTGTGTAGGATGGCATTTGTTGAGCCAAACCCGAAAAATGATCAATTGTTCTATCATGTGTTCTATCATATAACACGCCAACAATTAAAAATAATAAGGCTGATAAAATTCCATGTGAAAGTAATTGGAAAATGGCACCTTGTACCCCTTCTGCAGTAAAAGAAGCAATACCAAGTAAGACAAAACCCATGTGAGAAACGGAAGAATAGGCAACTAATTTTTTTAAATCTGACATGGCCAGAGCATTGAAAGCACCGTAAATAATTGAAATTGCACCTATTCCTGCTAATATATTGCTATGGGCCAAGGCCTCTTTAGGGAAAAAAGGAAATGTGATACGCAACCATCCATAGGCCCCAATTTTCAATAAAATTCCAGCTAAAATTACAGAAACGGGAGTAGGGGCTTCCACGTGGGCATCTGGTAACCATGTATGAAATGGCACAATCGGTAACTTAATTCCAAATCCAATGAATAACAACCAGAAACTCCATTCCCTTGCACTCATACCTGCGAGTAGCCAACCTGAATTTTCATGCAATATGGTTCTTGGGCTACAATTGTGCATGTCGGTAAAAATGGATAAATCAAAGGAGTGAACAATGTGAGAAGAGCTAAATTCGCCATTTCCGATAGCCGTTTGAACATCTCGCAATTGATCCAAGGTGAATGTTTGGTTTGGTCCAATTAAGCCTGATGCAATAGCCGTTTCATACGGATCAACATAGGATATCCCCAAAGCAATTAGTACAATCAAGATAAAAAGTGATCCAAGTAACGTATACAGGAAAAATTTGATTGATGCATATTCTTTTCTGGGTCCTCCCCAAATACCTATTAAAAAATACATAGGCAGCAGCATGAATTCAAAAAAGATATAAAATAACAATAAGTCTCTAGAAAGAAAACAGCCAATTATAGAGGCGTTTAATAATAAAATGAGCGAAAAATAGGCCGCCTTTTTTTCTTGAATTGAGTCTGAGTTCCAAACAGCAATTAAACTGATAAAAACAGTTAAAATCACTAATCCTAAGGATAATCCATCTAATCCCAAGTGGAATTGAGACATGAATTGCCCCAATGAACCTAAAGAAAATTGAATCCATTGGTATTGTTCCACCAATTGAAAATTGGTATTTGAAGAATTAAAAGATATAAAGACTTTCGCCAAAACTAGGACTTGTAGGAGAGAGGCTCCTATGCTTATTTCTTTTACAAATGCATTAACCTTACCACTTGCTAAGACTATCGATGCAAGTAAAGGAATACCTATTAAAAGACTTAGAAGTGGAATTGTCATAATAAATAATATAATAAAAACAGTCCAAATGTAATTGTCAACCAAGCCCAGTAGGATTGCACCTTACCTGATTGCCATTTTTCTAAAAAACTACCTAATCTAGAGGAGATCCATGTGCTCATTTTTACCAAAAGTCCATCTACCAGCCAGCGATCTATCCAGGATATACAATGTGCTAAAATTACTTGACATTTTGTACTAAAATGAATAAATGAGTCTATTTTCTGATCGATTTGTTTATGAACAAATTGTGCAAAACCGATTCCGGTTTTGTTTAAACTTGGCCAAAACCATCGAAAAAATTGAAAATTAGTAGTAGCTAGTTGATGTCGCGTAAGATATGCAATTATCATTCCGATTGCCCAAAGAGTTATACTAACATAAAGCCAAATTACCGGTGACTCGTATATTTGTAATTGAGATAATTGTAACAATTTTGATCCTTGGATTTCTAAAGGATTTAGATTGATGAAAAACCAAAAAGAAGCCAATCCCAAAAGTAACAAAGGTAAAAATTGAAAAAACTGAATTTTTCCTTTTTGAAGTGAAAGCGAAGATCGGTGGGTACCTCCAAATATTTGAAGCACTTGTCTAGACATATAAAAGGTGCTAAATAAAATCCCGATGGCTAAGATGCCAAGTAAAATATAGTAGCTATTTTCAAAGGCTGAATCTTTACTTTGCTCAATTAAATAAGCAGCAATATTTTCTTTTGAGTAAAATCCATTGCTGAGTGGTAAACCGATAAGTCCAAAAGAAAAAATAACATAAAGTGTTGCTAAAATGGGAATCTTTCGAAAAAGTCCTCCCATTTGTTGAACGTTTTGGGCATCTATTTGATGTTCCTGATCTTGTTCATGTAGATAATAAATAATGGAGCCAGCAGTTAAAAATAGTCCGGCTTTGAAAATTCCATGCGTTATTAAATGGAATAAGGAAGCATCAGATCCTAAGCCCATCCACATTAAACCAATCTGCGATATAGTAGAATATGCTAAGGTTTTTTTGATATCTGATTGTCGAATTGCAAATATAGAAGCACTTAAAAAAGAAATTCCACCTATGAATCCAAAGGCTAAATGTGTTTCTTCTCCTGAGATTGGATAAATTCTTAATGCTAAGAATACACCAGCAGTTACCATGGTTGCAGCGTGAATTAATGCAGAGGCGGGTGTAGGCCCTTCCATTGCATCTGGTAACCACGACATTAGAGGGAACTGAGCTGATTTTCCAGAAGCTCCGATTACAAAAATAATACCAAGTAAAAGACTTATGGGTCCTTCTTTGGCAATATTCATTGATGAAAATCGATCAGTTTGGAAATGCTCTGCTAATAAAAACAAACCTATTAAAAGAGCTAAATCACCAATTCTATTTAAAATAAACGCTTTTTTTGCCGCTTTTACAGCAGAATCTTTCTGATGCCAAAAACTGATGATGAAAAAGGAACAAGCTCCTACTAATTCCCAAAATCCATAAAACATCCAAACCTGATCAGCAAGCAATAACCCAATCATACTTCCAACAAAAAGTTGAAGAAAAAGGTAATATCGATTAATGTGCACATCCTTTTCCATATACGATTTGGAAAATATTTGTACAAGGCATGCAATCAGTGCTACCAAGCAAAGCATCGCTTTGCTAATGTAATCCATATGAAAACGAGCATGAATTGCCTTTTGTCCTATAGAAAACCAATTCAGATCAAGATCATTTACTGGGTTTGAATTCGAGACAAATAAGAATGTCAAAATGAGTAAAATGATTGAAGAGCCAATTGAAAACCAAGGAATGAGAACAGTTTTATTTTTTATAAATATTGCAATTAGTGCCGCAGACACCCAAGGCAAGAGCAATATTTCACTAAAAAACAAACTTAAATTCATGTGAATATTTTAGTCTACAAATATAGTCGATTAAAATCTAATCTTGACCTAAAATAGGATTTTTTTGAGTTTATCCGCCACTTACAGGAGGTATTAATGCAATTTCCATTGATGGAAGTAAAAGAAAGGAATCATCTGGAAAATGATGGTCAGCAGCAACCCGTAAGGATGGTAAATTTTGCAATGCTGGAAATTTGATTTTGATAATCTCCAGAAAATCGGACACCCTCAATGAATCCTCAACTTCAATTTGAATCGATTTTTCTTTGAGCAAATCTTTTGTAATCCCAAATAGTAAAACGGTGTAAACGGTCATTTTAATGAGGCTAATTTTGTACCTTTGTGTTTGTTGCAAAGATAAGAGAATAAGGGATGAATTTGAATTTGTCGCAAGGTTTAATTGATAATCACGGAAGGAAAGTGGATTATTTGCGTTTGGCAGTGACCGATCGTTGTAATTTACGCTGTACTTATTGCATGCCAGCCGAGGGTATTTCTTACTTGCAAGAAATGCAACTTTTGTCATGGGAAGAAATGGGTCGATTGGTTAGAATTTTAGTCGACTTAGGTATTACTAAAATACGACTTACAGGCGGTGAACCATTTCTTAGGAAAGGTTTCATGGAATTTCTTCAAGAAATCAGCTCTTTTCCAACACTGGAAATTTGTATTACCAGCAATGGGGTTTTATTGGGTGATTATCTTGATCAACTCCATGATATACATATTCAGCATATCAATTTAAGTTTGGATGCGTTAGATCCCAATCGTTTCAAGGAAATTACCAGAAGAAATGAGTATGAAAAGGTGATTTCTAGTTTTTATCGAATGCTAGAGATGCATTTTAAGGTTAAAATCAATGCGGTCGTTATGAAGGGGAAAAATGAACTAGATATTTTGCCTTTGGCAAAATTAGCTGAAGATTTCCCTGTATCCGTTCGATTTATCGAAGAAATGCCATTCAATGGAAAGGGTGAAAAAGTGGATACTTTAAATTGGTTAGAAATTAAAGAATATCTTTTCAAAGGATATCCTTCTTTCGAAGAAATTCCAATGGGATTGGGAGATACAGCCCAAAGGTACCAACTGAATGGCTTCAAGGGAGATGTTGGGATTATTGCTGCTCATAGTAGAACCTTTTGTGGTACCTGTAATCGACTACGTATTACCGCCAAAGGACAAGTGAAAACTTGCTTATATGATGATGGTGTATTTGATTTGAAAACGTATCTTCGTTCAGGAGTTTCTGATGAAGAAATAAGAAATGTATTGATAAATTTAAATCAAAAACGTCCAATAGACGGATTTGAGGCAGAAAACAACCGAAAAGGTTTGATAAATGAGTCGATGACAACCATCGGCGGTTAAATATTATGTTAGTAAAAGACCAACTTTTTGAAGGCATTAAAAAGCTTCATGTACTTGTGGTAGGGGATTTAATGATTGATTCCTATACTTGGGGAAAAGCGACTCGTATCTCGCCAGAAGCACCTGTGCCCGTTTTAAATGTTACTAAAAGAGAAAACCGATTAGGAGGAGCAGGGAACGTAGTACGAAATTTAGTAAGCTTGGGTGCAAAACCGTACGTGGTTTCTGTTTTAGGTAAAGATGATAGAGGAAAAGAGTTACTCCATTTATTGAATCAACAAGGTGTGGATGTACAAGGTGTTTTGCAAGACCCAAGTAGAACCACTACAGTTAAAGAACGAATTATAGCTGGTTCTCAGCAATTGATGCGAATTGATGCAGAAAGTGATGTATTGATTTCAAAAGAATTGGCTGAAAAATTAATAGATCAAGTTAAATTAACGTTACCTAAAGTTCAGGTATTGATTTTTGAAGATTACGATAAAGGAGTTTTATCTGAACCTACAATTCAGGAAATAATTTCTCTAGCCAAAAAACAAGGAGTGCCAGTTGTTGTTGACCCTAAAAAGAGAAATTTCTTTGCCTATTCTGGTGTTGATCTGTTTAAGCCCAATTTATCAGAATTAAAAGAAGGACTTTCTTTAAAAACTTCTGATCTAACTGATGAGAATTTAGCAGAAACGGTTAAAAATTTCAAGGAAAGTCAACAAATGAAAGGCATTTTTGTTACACTCTCAGAGCGTGGTGTATACATTGATTATGCCGGCCAAAGTGCAAAAATACCTGCTCACATCCGCCAAATAGCCGATGTTTCGGGTGCAGGTGATACCGTTATTTCCATTGCAGCTTGTGCTTTAGCTCTTGGATTGCCCGCAATCGAAATTGCCAAACTTGCGAATTTAGGTGGAGGCCTGGTTTGTGAATCGCTCGGAGTTGTACCGATTGATGTGGACAGGTTAAGGGAAGAGTGGAATGACTAAGTAAAGAAGTAAGAAATATTAAGACATTAGAATTTCTTACTTCTTACTTCTTACTTGGTAACTGCGGTAAACTCAATTTCAACTTTGTATTTAGGGTCTATTAAAGCAGAGATTTCATAAATTCCTGTTGTTGGTTTCACACTTCCAAAAAACTGCGCATGGGCTTTTGCAATTTCCAAATTTTTTGAAATATCTGTCGTGAAAATACGTGTCCGAACTACTTCATTTATGGAGGAACCAGCCTCCTCTAATACCTGGGCAATTCGTTCAATGATGTTATAGGTTTGCGCATAAAAATCATCCTCTTTAACCAAATTGCCATCTACCAAGGCAACAGTACCAGAGATTTCTAAAAAATTACCTACCTTAACAGCGCGGCAATAGCCAAAAACATCCTCGAATGGGGAACCACTTGAAATATTAATTCTCTTTGTCATAATTATTAATCGATTTTTGTACCGTTTCCCACCATTGTTTATCAGCATAACGAACTACTTCACCAATGACAATCACTGCGGGACTACGAAGGTCGTTTTTTTGCGCGATTAAATCAAGTTCGCCAGCATATCCAAAGCCAGTTTTTTGTTTGGTTGTAGTGGCTGATTGCACAATCGCCGCAGCAACTTCACCTTTACCAAATGCCTGACAAATTTTTGAAATGGCTTCCAACTGACCCATTCCCATCAATATAATCAATGTAGCATTTGATTGTAAACCTAATTGTAAATCGCTACTCAGACTACCATCTGATTTGGTGCCCGTCATGACCCAAAATCCATCAGAAACCCCTCTAACTGTCAAAGGGATTTTAGCGGCA
>JBEBDG010000115.1:0-7216 GCA_041157165.1 Bacteroidota bacterium | reverse complement strand
TTAACTGAAATTGTTGATCGTTGCGTAATAAATCTTAATCGGAAATGGGATGATGAACCTGTCAGAACTTGGACTGACAGACTAGACAAAGCCTTCCTTCATCCGATTTTTGGATACCTAATTTTCTTGGGTATTTTGTTTGTGATGTTTCAGGCTGTTTTTACCTGGGCATCCATTCCAATGGACGGAATTGATTCTTTGGTTGCTTATGCCAATGATTATCTTAAGGAAGTTCTTCCGCACTCAAAATTGACTGATTTATTGACAGATGGTTTAATTGCAGGTATTGGTGGGGTTCTTATCTTCATTCCTCAAATTGCTTTTTTGTTTTTGTTTATTTCTTTATTGGAAGAAACGGGTTACATGTCGAGGGTCATGTTTATCATGGATAAATTAATGCGCCGTTTTGGCCTCAATGGTAAATCGGTGGTGCCATTGATTTCAGGAGTTGCATGCGCTGTTCCTGCCATTATGAGTACCCGTTCGATTGGTTCTTGGAAAGACCGTTTGATTACTATTATGGTGACGCCACTGATGTCATGTTCTGCAAGATTACCAATATATACTGTATTAATTGCCTTGGTAGTGCCTGAAAAAAATACACTTTTCGGATTATTTAATTTGCAAGGAGTTGCCTTATTTGCCTTGTATTTATTAGGATTTTTCATGGCTTTATGCTCTGCATTTGTAATGAAAAAAATTCTTCGCCTCAATGAAAAGAGTTATTTTATCATGGAATTACCTACTTATAAAGGTCCAAGATTCAAACATATTGCTATTAGCATATTAAATTCTGTGCGTGCCTTTGTTTTTGAAGCGGGGAAAATCATAGTTGCAATATCAATTGTTTTGTGGGTTTTTGCTAGTTACGGTCCAGGTGATTCGATGGCTCAAGTGGAGCAACATGTCAAACAAAAAAATCCTGAGTTAAAAGGTTTGGATTTGCAGAATAAAATTGCTTCAGAAAAGTTAGAGAATTCTTATGCGGGGCATTTTGGCAAAATCATTGAGCCCGTTATTAAACCTTTGGGCTATGATTGGAAAATAGGTATTGCCTTGATTACCTCATTTGCAGCAAGAGAAGTATTTGTAGGAACAATGTCAACAATCTACAGTTTAGGAGGTGAAACTGATGATGAAAATGCGACTATTAAACAAAGGATGCGATCTGAAATTAATCCAGATACCGGAAAACCAATGTATGATTTAGCACTAGGTTTTTCTCTTCTAATCTTTTATGCCTTCGCCATGCAATGCATGAGTACCTTAGCAACAACCTATAGAGAAACTAAATCGTGGAAATATCCGCTTATTCAGTTTGGGTATATGACAACGTTAGCCTATGTTGCGGCTCTGATCGTTTATCAAGTACTTAAATAAATGAATCGGGTTCTAGTTACTTTTTCAATCAATTATTTACTTTGACCGACGTTGCCGCTAGGTTACTTGTGCCCTTTGCGATCAATTGTCCCTTCTCATTATATAATTTAGCCTCTACATTGGCAATTTTTTTTCCGACACGAAATACTTCTGAAACGGCTTTAAGTTTTTCCCCAACTCTTGCACCGAATAAGAAATCAACATGAAGGTTGATGGTGACGTAGAGGTGTTCAATTTCATAAGTGATTAGCGTTACACCCATCATTTCATCCAAAATAGTGGTAATAATACCTCCATGCATTACCCCTGCATGATTTAATTGATCAGGTCTCACCTCAAATTCGGCAGTGATGGTACCTTTTTCCGCGGCAAGTAAAGTGCCATCCAACCAAGTTGTAATGGGATTAGGGTTACCTTCTGAGAATTTTTTACCAATATTTTGATTTAAAAAGGCTAATAATGTTGAGTTTGCATTCATTTACTTAGGCATTAACTACGTGTCCAGGTACTGGTTCTTCCAAACATGGCTACTCCAATAAACCCTCGAATATCTAATGTTTTATTTTGGTCTCTTAATTTTAAAATGCAATCATACGTTTTTCCAGAATGTGGATCATAAATAGTTCCTTTTTCCCATGCTTCTCCGGTAAATTTGAAGTTTTTCAAGATTACCTGTCCCATTAAATCTCTTGTCCTTAAAGCAGGATCTGGGTTTTTTACATCTTTTTTATTGGGAGTTTTTGCCCAAGAAATTTTCCCATAAAAATGATCACCTTGCTTGTAAATTAATATTTTTCCATCTTTTGGTTCGCTTAACCATTCTCCAAGTATATGATCTGCAGCTACTTGGGAAAAACCTGAAAAAGAAAAATAAAGAAATGAAACAGCCAAAAAAAGTGATTTTTTCATAATGTATTTTTTTGACAAAGATACAAATTTTGGCTCAATCAGAATATCTATGTATTTTTGTAAAATTTTAATGCCTAAACATTACACAATCTTCTTGATTTTACTTTATGAATTATGATTTAACACAAATTCCTGAAAGATCAATTAAACCGCGCCAAAAGGGCCTAACTATGGTGATGGACAAGGGTTTGAGTCTTCGTCAGGTAGAAGATTTCCTAGAAATGGGTCACCCATTTACAGATATTGTAAAGTTAGGATGGGCTACTTCTTATGTTACAAGCAATCTAAAAGAAAAATTAGCTATTTATAAATCTGCAGGCATTCCAGTCTATTTTGGAGGAACATTATTTGAAGCCTTTTATATTAGAAATCAATTTGAAGATTATTTACGTGTTTTAGATAAGTTTGGAATGGAATATGCTGAGGTTTCGGATGGCTCAGTGGAAATGAATTCAGATGTAAAATGCGAATTTATTCATCGACTATCTAAACATGTTACGGTATTATCAGAAGTGGGTTCCAAAGACGAAGCAAAAATTATTCCGCCTTATAAATGGATTAAATTAATGCGCATGGAATTGGAAGCAGGGGCATGGAAAGTGATTGGTGAGGCGCGCGAAGGTGGTAATGTAGGTTTGTTCCGTTCATCTGGAGAAGTTCGTCAAGGTTTGGTAGAGGAAATTTTAACCGAAATACCGGAGGAAAATATTATTTGGGAGGCACCACAAAAAGCTCAGCAGGTTTGGTTTGTTAAACTAGTTGGTGCAAATGTAAATGTAGGAAACATCGCACCCAATGAGGTAATCTCTCTTGAAACCATTCGATTGGGTTTAAGAGGAGATACATTTGATCATTTTTTAGAAAAATAATTTAAAGCCCGGTTCACCGGGCTTTTCCATATTATGTTACAGTTATTATTTGATTTATTAAAAGATCCACTTACATTTTTAAGTAACTTCATAGCAGAAAATGGTTCTCTGACATACATATTACTTTTCGCAATTGTTTTTGTAGAAACAGGATTAGTAGTCATGCCATTGTTGCCCGGAGATTCTCTTTTGTTTTCAGTGGGTTTGTTGGCTGCCGCTTCTGGACAATTGTCTGTAGGTACAGTCATTCCAATGTTAATTCTTGCAGCTCTTTTGGGTGATCAGGTGAATTATTTTCTAGGTCGTTTTTTCAGTGATTTTATCAAACAAAAAGAGCAAATTCTTTTTTTGAAGCGTTCTCATGTACAAAAAACAGAAGAATTTTATGCTAAATATGGTTCAAGTACAGTTATTTTAGCTCGCTTCGTTCCGATTGTTCGTACGGTTGCCCCATTTGTAGCTGGTGCCGGAAGAATGTCGTATCCAGTATATTTACTTTTTGGTTTCTTAGGGGCAGCTCTGTGGGTAACTTCCATCACATTGGCTGGGTACTTTTTAGGGGATAACGATTGGGTGAAAACTAATTTTGAAAAAGTGGTTTTGGGCATTGTAGGAGTGTCTGTTTTACCAATATTATTTGGGCTAATCAAAAGCAAATTTTCAAAGTAATGGCAATTTCACATTTATTTGGACTCATTGGTTACCCTTTAGGACACTCGTTCTCGAAAGGATATTTCTCCAAAAAATTTGAATCATTAGGTTTAACCAGTCATGCTTATGAATTATTTCCTATACCTCGCATAGAAGATTTGACAGGTATCATTTCAGAACATAAAGATGTTTTAAAGGGTCTGAATGTTACCATACCTTATAAGCAACAGGTTTTACCATTTCTCAATGAAATTGATTCTGCGGCAGAAAGAATAGGAGCCGTAAATACCATCAAATTTTTGTCAGACGGAACTTCTAAGGGCTATAACACCGATTATTACGGGTTTCAAAATACGTTGAAAAATTGGAATGGAATAGATTCTTTTTCAGCAAAAAAAGCTTTGGTCCTCGGGCAAGGTGGCGCAGCTAAAGCAATTGTTGCGGCGATTGAGGATTTGGGTATTTCTGTTATGAAGGTTTCAAGAACATCCTCGGAGGGAATCCTTTCCTATAATCAATTGCCAGATTTTATGGAAGATGTTTCTTTGATAGTTAATACAACACCTCTAGGGATGCATCCAAAGGAAGAAACTTGTCCAGAAATCCCTTACGAATTACTCAATAAACAACACTACCTTTACGATATCGTGTATAATCCTCTTCAAACTACTTTTCTCAAAAAAGGAATGTTACAAGGTGTAGGCGGTATTCATGAAGGTTTAGATATGTTGTATGGCCAGGCTGATAAGGCTTGGGAAATTTGGAATTCTTAAATCCAATTATTCCAATTATTCTCAATCAGGTCGATTATTTTTTCCAATCCTTCTTTATCAACCTCAGAAAAATCGTTTAATTGATCGGAATCAATATCAAGTACTAATAAAACTTCACCATTGTTATTCTTTGCTGGTAATACAATTTCAGATCTTGAAGCAGAAGCGCATGCAATGTGTCCTGGAAATTCATCTACATTTGGAACTATAATTGTTTCAGCAGTCGTATAGGCATATCCACATACCCCTTTGTGAAAAGGAATACGGGTACAAGCAACAGGACCTTGAAAGGGTCCTAATACTAATTGACCTTCCTTTACTAAGTAAAAACCTATCCAAAAAAAACGAAAAGACTGAAAAAGGGCAGCAGAAATATTAGCTAAATTGGCATATTTATCGGTTTCTCCTGCCAGTAAATTTTCAATTTGAGGAAGTATATTTGCATACTTTTCGGCGCGACTACCTTCAATCAATACTAAATCTTCTGCCATTTTAAACGATTTCTTGTTTTAAATATTTTTTTAACCAAGAGTTAGAGGCTTTTTCTGGCCATTGAGTGGTGTAAAATGCTAAATTAGGTACTTGAGGAGTTGCAATCAAACTTTCCGAAGAAATAACGCCATCTTCAACTGCCTTTTTGATGCTTAAAAAAGGAATTAATTGAAGCTCTTGCTCTTTTACAATAGCAGCTGATCGATCAAAAAAATCAATATCTAATAGAATGCCTAATTCTTTGAACCAACGAGTAGAGGCATCTATTGAACAGCCCGATGCTGCATGATCTTGTTCATCAGCAAAAAGACAAATAATTTGATTGAAGCGAATATTATAGCCTGCTTTTAAAGCGGCACCATGTGCGGACCAATCTTCAATGGCTTTTAATAAATAATCTTCAATGATTTGAATTTCATTTGATTTAAGCTTTCGGTTGGCTTGATAGATCCATACCCTTGAATTTGGATGCAATTGAGAAGTACTGAATAACATAATTTATAAGGATTGCTGAACCAATTCTGCTAAATCAATTAGCTGAATTTCTTTTTCTTTTCCAGTTTTATTTAACCCATCTTGGAGCATAACCATACAAAAAGGGCACGCAATAGCTACTTTATGAGCTCCAGATTGAACAATTTCCTCTGCTCTTCGAACTTGCATATCGATTGCCCCTGGTTCAGGCTCTTTAAATACCTGTGCCCCTCCAGCTCCACAACAGAGTCCTTTACTTTTACAACTTTTTAACTCTTTTAGTTCCTTTTGCAAGCCAGAAATTATTTGACGAGGTGCTTCATATACTCCATTTGCTCTACCAAGATAACACGAGTCATGAAATGCAATCGTTTCATTAGTTGCATCGTTACTCTTTATTTTACCCTGAGCAATTAATTCTGCTAAAAGTTGAGAATGGTGAATTACATCATAGTTTCCTCCTAAGCTAGGATATTCGTTTTTAAGTGTATTGAAACAGTGGGGGCAGGTAGTTATAATTTTTTTTACTCCGTATAAATTGAGTGTTTGAATATTACTTTGAGCTTGCATTTGGTATAAAAACTCATTACCAGCTCTTCTTGCTGGATCTCCTGAGCAAGCTTCTTCTTTACCCAATACAGAAAATGAAATACCAACTTTTTGTAGAATTTCACACATTGCTCGAGTAACTTTTTTCTGGCGATCATCAAAAGAACCAGCACAGCCAACCCAAAATAAGTATTCTGGATTTTCACCACTTGATGCCCATTCTGACATTGTTTTTATTGCTTCCATATCACGATTCCTTTTGTTGCGCTTTGGCTCGCATTTGTTCTACTGTAAGCGTACTACCATCAGGACTCCAACCCGGAGGTCCAAAAATAGTCTTAAACAGATGTTTAAATTTGTATTTTTGAGTAATGTCTTTTGCCATATTTAGCCATTCATTTAAGGCTATTTTGGCTGGATTGTAACTATTTATTTGTGTAGTCAATCCATATTGAGGATGTTCCTCCTCCGCTTGAAAAGTACCAAACATTCTATCCCAGATAATCAGAACACCTGCATAGTTTTTATCTAAATATTTTAAATCAATTCCGTGGTGAACTCTATGGTGAGATGGGGTATTAAAAATCAATTCAAACCAACGAGGCATTTTGTTTATATATTCCGTATGAATCCAATATTGATAAACCAAACTTATTTGCTGAAAAGTGAAAACAACAAAAGGATGGATTCCAATAAAAGGTAACCAAGCATAAAATAAAAACATACCTGTTAAATTACTGGTCCAACTTTGACGCAATGCAGCTGCTAAATTATATTTGGGAGATGAATGATGGGGCATATGAGATGCCCAAAAATAGCGAATCTCATGTCCATATCGATGTAACCAATAATAAGTAATATCATCTGCGAAAAAGGCAAAAAGCAAAACAGGCCAAGTCCATGAATCCAAATCAAATAATCTCCAATGCTCATAAATGTAGAAAAATACAAAAAAAACAACTCCTTTTGTAATGATACCAATTCCTAAATTCCCCAATCCCAGAGCAATTGATGTTAAGGAATTTTTGGTTTCTGTGTAATGGTCATGTTGTTTATTCGAAATATAGGACTCCAATAACAAGGTAATTAAAAAGAATGGTATGGCATAAATGACTATTT
>JBEBDG010000114.1:0-7338 GCA_041157165.1 Bacteroidota bacterium | reverse complement strand
GGCTATGGCACTGAAGGACCTTATGCAGGACTACCTACCTATGACAGTGTTCTGCAAGGCGTTTCTGGTATTGCAGGTTTGACTCAATTGCGTGATGGGAAACCCGCTTATATTCCCATGTTGATCTGCGACCATGTTGTGGGCGAAATTACCTCAGGTGCTGTTATGGCTTCAATTATTGATCGATACAAAACAGGTAAAGGCGCTTTTGTTGAGGTACCCATGTTTGAGACCATGGCGACCTTTGTGTTGCAAGAACATTTGGCCCAAAAAAGTTTCGATCCTCCTGTAGGTCCATTTGGCGATTTACGCCTTTTGAGTCCTCATAATCAACCTATTAAAACAAAAGATGGTTATATTTCTTTTACTATCAATACAGATTCACAAGTTCAAGCATTCTTAAAAGCTACTGATCGAGAGGCTCTTTTGGCTGATCACCGATTTCAGACAATTGCAAGTCGAGCTGAATACGTAAATGAATGGTTTGAAATTCGTGGAGCGGCATTACTTAATAAGACCACAGAAGAGTGGCTAAAAGCTTTACGTGCTGTGGATATTCCTGCCATGCCATGCCACACCATAGAAACGCTTGTTAAGGACCCCCATTTAGACCATGTTAAACTAATGACTTTTGAAGACCATCCGGTAGAGGGAAAATCTGTTGTAATTCGGTCATCCATAAAAAATAATGGTGAATATGCTCCTGTGAATTTCTTCGCACGGCCAAAGGGTCATGATACAATAATGATATTGAAAGAACTAGAGTACAGTGAAAAAGAAATAGCTGAAATTATTGAAAATAAAGCCGCCTATTCATATGAAATTTGAAGATTTCCTACTACTTAATAACCAAGTCTGCGTCATAGTAGGCGCTGCTAATCCACGAAGCATTGGATACGCTACAGCTGAACTTTTTGCTCAATATGGCGCCCAAATTGCTATCCTGGATGTTGCTGTTACTGAGTCAACGCAAGCAACGTTAAATGCGGCTATGTCAGCAAAAATAGGACGAAATGTCGAAATGCTATGTATTCCTTGCAATATTGTAGATCCAAAAAAATGTGATCATGCCATGAAACTTGTATTAGATCATTTTGGTCAAATTGATTGTCTGATTAACTGTGCAGGCGTCGTCCGATCAGAGGGTATGCTCGATATTCCAAGCCAGGATTTAGATTTTATGATCGATGTGAATTTAAAAGGTACATTTAATACATGCCAAAGTGCTTTAAAGCAATTTGCTAAACAAAAATCAGGGCGTATTGTGAACTTGGCATCCGTTGCAGCACAAAGGGGCGGTGGCTTAGTTGGTGGAGCGCATTATGCTGCTTCAAAAGGAGGCGTACTGAGTTTGACGAAAGCGATTGCACGGGAATTTGGCCCACAAGGCATCCGAGCAAATGCTATTTGTCCATCCATGACCGAAACTGGGATGCTTGATGGGAATATAAATGATGAACAATTTCAACAAGTCGTAGCGGGAATTCCGTTGCGAAGAGCAGGGAAACCACTTGATATTGCAAATGCTTGCCTATTTTTAGCCAGCGACTTATCTGCTTACATCACAGGACATACCATGGATGTAAATGGTGGAGGTCACATCCATTAATTGAATATAACAATGTCAAAACAAACCTTCATTATTGATTCCGTCCGAACAGCGATAGGCAGTTTAGGAGGCGGCTTGTCAGCTACACGTGCAGATGATTTAGCCGCCATACCATTGCGCGCTATTTTAGACCGTAACCCACAACTAGATCACTCTAGCATCGACGATGTTATTTTAGGTTGCCACAATCAAGCAGGTGAAGATAACCGTAATGTGGCACGAATGGCTCTTCTTTTGGCTGGAATTCCACATACAGTCCCTGGAGAAACGGTAAATAGATTATGTTCTTCAGGAATGTCAGCTATAATTCACGCAAACCGAGCAATTAAAGCCGGAGATGGTGATATTTTTATTGCTGGAGGTGTTGAGCATATGACTAGGAGTCCATGGGTAATTTCAAAAACAGCAAAGCCCTTTGGGAATGATGCCCAAATGTTCGATTCTTCTTTTGGATGGAGATTTGTAAACCCTAAAATGAAAGAGTTGTATGGTATTGATGCAATGGGAGAAACGGCAGAAAACCTTGTAGACATGTTTTCTATCTCCCGCGAAGATCAAGATTTATTTGCTTTTCGATCCCAACAAAAAGCCTTTAAAGCACAAAAAGAAGGATATTTTGCATCGGAAATAGTTCCCGTAACAACAACAGATAAAAAAGGAAATATAAGTGTTTTTGATCAAGATGAATTCATTAAGGGAAATAGTACGCTTGAAAAGCTCTCTACTTTAAAGCCTGTATTCCGAAAAACGGGTGGCACAGTTACAGCAGGTAATGCGTCTGGAATCAATGATGGAGCGGCGGCTATGTTACTAGCTTCTGAAGCAGCGGTCAATAAATACGGATTCGTGCCCAAAGGACGGATCGTCGCCTCCGCTGTAGTTGGAGTAGAACCTCGCATCATGGGAATAGGGCCTGTAAATGCGAGTAAGAAGGCATTGGAAAAAGCGGGATTGACGCTGGAAGACATCGATATTTTTGAGTTTAACGAAGCGTTTGCAGCGCAATGTTTAGCCGTTATAAGAGGCTTAGGTCTGTCAGATGATGACGACCGAATCAACCCACATGGTGGTGCCATTGCGTTAGGTCATCCATTGGGCATGTCGGGTACACGTATTATCCAAACAGCTTTACACGGTTTAGAAAAACAAAACAAAAAATATGCATTAGCTGCCATGTGTATAGGCGTGGGAATGGGCTATGCGGTCATTATCGAAAAAATCTAACACATGAAAAATTATCTATTATTCTTCAGCTTGTTGGCAAGCAGCGTATTTGCTCAAAAAACAGATCATTATTTCACTACCTCAGATGGCGTTAAATTACATTATACTGTCACCGGAAAAGGAAAACCCTTGGTTATTTTTCCAGGCTATACCCAAAGCTCAGCTAATTTTGAACCAAATTTAGAAGTGATTGGAAAGCAATTTCAAGTGTATTGCCTAGATTACCGCTGGCACGGACTTTCAGAGGATCCAAACTACGGAGCACATATTGAACGCTTCGCAAAAGACGCATATGAGATGATTGCAGATGCTAAAATTGGCCCTTTTTACTTATTAGCGCACTCAATGGGCAATACGGTAGCTTGGAGCTATTTTAGTTTATTTGGGCAAAAACAAGTCATGAAATACATTTTAGGTGATGAGGCTCCGTGTTTAATTACTGATCCATCATGGACAGCTCATGAAAAGGAAATGTACACTGGTAGCGCAACAGATAAAGATTTATGGACGGCTTGGCGCGTGCCAAAAAGTCAACAACAACCTCCTAAAAATACCAGGGAGTTGATGATGGGGAAATTATTAACTGAGCATTTGGGGAACGATTGGCGGGATATTTTGCCTACAATTCAAGTACCAACCTTGGCCTTAATGGCAGAAAAGGGAACGTTTAATAATCAACATCTTTTTGACTATTTCTTAAAAACCATACCACATTCAGAACTAAAAGTTATTCCAAACGCGGGTCATGGCTACTATGCAACAAACCCCAAAGAATTCAACGAGATTGTATTGAATTACTTTTCGATTAAATAAAAAAGGGGCTCGTTTTAGGGGCCCCTTTCTTAATTAGTTCTTTGTTACTTTCAAATCTTTGAAGTAACCAATTGTTCCCACTTCCACCCACAAACCTATACTTCCATGGGTAGATTTCCCTAACATTTTGTTTACGATGAAGTTAGGCGACTTTTGGTTATTAATATATAAAGCAACTTTCTCCTTATAAAATTCAATCCGGACATCTATCCATTCATTTAACCCAATATCTGAATACGTTTCATATAACCCATTTGACTCTTTGCGTAAGCGACTGAAAGTGTAACCGGGATAAGCAAAATACTGTATGGTATGGTTTCTACGAAGTTGATCATCTGCGCGACCGTTACTTGGACGCAAATATATATTTTCAAACATCGTATTCGCTTCGTTAATTCGATAAGCCAAACCGATAAATCCACGAGCTTGCGGAAACGGTGAATCAGATTGAATCTTACTCAACATCTTAACTTCGATAGCACCATTTTCGATGTCAGTATTCATTAACTTAACAAAGGTCGGTCCATCCACAGAATTCTCAATGTTATTGATGTCAAAGGGAGATTTCACCAAGTCTCGAGTGACTTCTAATACCTTTGCTCCATCCATTTCAACAACTTTAGCTACTGAATTTATAGCTATGAATTCTTGATTTCCCCAGGTAAATTGTTGTGCATAATTTGGCAATGCCAACAATATCATAAATAAAAGTAAAACCTTATTTCTCATTTGATGATTTATAAAATAATCCTGCGCCATATGATGTTCCTAAAGTTCCTGGTTTTAATTGTAAATAATAACGACTAGTTTGATCTTCTTCAATAGCTAAGCCCCCTGATTTTTGAACCAAAAAATCAGAACCATACATCAATTTCTTTGGATCTGCTGGTGAGCCAAAATCTTGTGGCCCTCCGCCTTGATTTACTAGTTGGTTATAACCAACCACAAAGGAATTATTGATTTTGTACGTATTTTTTGCTTCTTTCTCAAGCACCCAAAAAACATTGATTCCACTCAAAACATTGTTGTAAAATTTAAAATCCGGTGTAGTAGACCATGTCCAAACTGCTGCACCATAACTATTCAAAATTAAATTATGATGCATACTTGATTGCTCTGCAGGCGAATTCCACATAACGACCGCGTCTTTCACACCGTAAAATACACAATGGTCTACTTCCAGTTGTTTTCCATTTGCAAGAATACCTAAATGATTTGGTAAAGCGAATTGATTTCCCAAAAATAAACATTGCGTCACACGCAAATCACTCAAATTTTTACCTTCCCACACAATTGGATAATTTCTAACAAGTACACCAGCTCTTGGTTTTTCGTGAACAGGTTCGCCTAATATACGAAGTCCTTGAATGGTGGTGTGACTGTTTTCAATTAATATACCATAGTTTGACCCGCCAGTAATTACTTTTTTGCCATCGCGTTCTATTTTAAATGGCATCGTTGACACAATAATCGGCATTTTATTTGGTTCCCAAGCAGAACTATCTGGTAAGATTTCAGCTCGAATTTCAAGGCGATCTTGATTTGAAAACTCCCACTGAACGGGTTTAAATGCTGCGGTTTCTGCAAGCCCATATGTACCCTCAGATAACAGCACTTGTATACTTCCTTTACCTACTAGTTTATTAACACGTTTAGCAGCCTCAGTCAATGTCTTCAAAGGAGCCGCTTGTGAGCCAACCGCTACATCTTCCCCCGAATTAGCATTCACATAAATAACTTCCTTGCGTTGTGCAAAAGAAGAAAAGGTAGCTAACATAATTATTAGCCCTAAAATCATTACTTTTCTCATATTTATCTATTTTTCATCAAAGCTACCTAATTACAGTATATATTTGTAACCATAATTCAATTAGTAGTAACCTCTAAGTAACCAGAAAATGCATTTTATAGACAATCCCTTTCAGTGTCCAGTAACTCGAACAATGTCAATTATCGGTGGAAAATGGAAACCAATAGTCTTAAATTGTATCGGAGATAAAACCATACGATTTGGCAAACTAAACCAGTTAATACCTGCGATATCGAATAAGGTTCTTTCAAAAGAGCTAAAAGACTTAGAAAACTTAAGATTAATTGATCGAATTGATTTTGATGAAATGCCTCCACGAGTTGAATATAGGTTAACAGAGGCGGGGATGAGTTTAATGCCCGTTTTAATTGAAATTGCTAAATGGGGTAATTCACATTTAGCAAAGGAAATAGAGTCAAAATTATAAGCATATTAGTCATAATCTTTTTTATCATTTCATATTTAATTTACCTAAAGTCGAAAATTTGACAAAAATTGGTCAAAGTTTGAAAACGGGTCTGAGCGGACTTTTTACATTCAAGGAATAGCCCCCGGAGAGCGGATACAGGGACTCTCCCTGGTCCCCAAATACCCCAGGTTTAATCAATGGAACTTGTGAAAAACTTGTAAGTATAAAAAATTATCTTAAACTTCCGAATTCATCATTCTGTTTATTGAGCTCGAACCACCAAAAACGATAAATAGATGGAATAGGGGTAGGTTTTAAACAAAAAAAGTCACCATTTCTGATGACTTTTCTGTTTGCTCCCCTTACAGACGAAAGATGCAGCTATAACTCGATGATTGAGTATGTGACTATCAGAAAATTAAAGAGCTGATTTTTGTGATAATACTATTTTCCAAACACTATAGGAATGAAATACTGCAATAAAAATATTACTGATTATTACAGGATTAGTAATGGTTCCAACCAATATAGGACTCAATAATTTGTAGACAATTTGAACAGATAAAAGCGCCATTACCATCTTGGGGTCAAATTTGAATAAAAGTACTGCAGATAGAATGAGGATGGCTAAATAAATTGAGAGTAAAATGCCACGAGCTGGTGTTTCTATACCAAATGATTCTTCTACCCAATTTGCTTTTAGGAGTACCCCTGAGCATACAGGGATTAAAACAAGGATGTTAAGTATTAAAGATAATTTAGGGAATAGCATTTTATTCATTTTTATAAATTGAGATTAAAGTTAAAACCATTTCACAATAATTCCTTCTCCAAATACAAAAAGATGCAACTACCCTAACTCACTGACGGACAAAGAAAAAGCCATCATTTCTGATGGCTTGTCCAGTGTTGCTCCCCTTTTCGACGAAAGATGCAACTACAATACGATGATTGATTATGTGACCATTAGCAAATTGAAGGGTTGAACTTCGTACAATTTTGAAGGAGCTGCATTTCTTGATTTCCTGTTAGCAATAATCAATTTTTAAAATCAAGACTACCGCAGGGAACCATTACTACATCTGTACCGGCTGTAATCTTGTAAAATAGTTTTTTATCTTTTATGATGTATTCTGCCCTAACTGGCCACTTTGTTTTATGGATGAAAATGGCATTATAAAATAAATAATTTTTGAAAGGTGAAATTCTAATATTCAAGTCCCTTAATTGATATGCTTCATTAGTTAAAAGAGCTGGTATGCCCGAAAGACCATAATCGAACTCTTGCACTTTGTCAAGTGTCATATTTGAACTTGTAAAGGCAACTTTAGCAAATGATTCTTTAGATTTAAAAGAAATGCTTGTCGGAAATTGAATTTTTAAATCTAGAGGCGATGATGCTTCATTACGTACATTAGTCCAAAAAATAAAATAATTGTACTCTTTTCCATTATAGGAAACAATTCCCCCTCC
>JBEBDG010000113.1:0-7404 GCA_041157165.1 Bacteroidota bacterium | reverse complement strand
AGGAATTAAACCGCATCTATTTACAAAAACAAGAAAATATTTATGCAACAATGGCCAAAGCAGCCACTCTTAAATTTAAACAAGGAGAAACCAATAAATTGGAACAAGTTGCTGCTGAAGCTCGATTGAAAGAATTTGAACAAAAGGAATTGAATTTGGAAACGGAAATACAAAATTCTTATCGCTCATTAGGCTATTGGATAAACAAAAGTACACCTTTCAATATTTCATCAGAAGAAAAAATTAATTTAGATCTAGCAATCAATTTAGGTTCTATTCAAAATAATCCTGGTATTCAATTATTGGAAGAGCAAGTTAGTCATGGTAGATTATTAACTGAAGTAGAAAAACAAAAACTTAAACCTGATTTAAAATTTGGACTAACCAATCAAAGTATTGAAAATGTAGGTGGACAAAATTTCATTCAGGCCGGACTAAATATTCCTATTTTCACAAAAGGTCAAAAAGCAAAAATTGCCTCAGCTGAAAAACAAAACTTAGCGAATGAAAACCAATTAGTTCAACAAAAATCACAATTGATAACTGAATTAGACAATTTAAGAGCCCAACAAAAGAAGTATCAGCAATCTTTACAATATTTTACAAATGTTGCGCTACCCCAGGCTGATTTATTAGAATCTACTGCTTTGAAAAGCTATCAACAAGGAGAAATCGAATATGTGGAAATGCTTCAAAATACGCAAGCAGCTTGGAACATTCGAGAAAATTATTTGGTTGAAATCCAAAACAATAATCAAAATATCATTCAAATTGAAACGATTTTAGGAAATGAATAAATATATAAACATCATATTGGTTTCGCTTTTTATATTCTCATGCGGAAAAAAACAAGAGGAAACAAGTAGCGAAAGCTCTCAAAAAATAACAGAAATCACCCTATCAGCTGAGCAAATGCAAAATGCAGGTGTTACCTTTGGAGAAATAAAGGAACAAGTAATACCTATGGAAATTAAGGTAACCGGATTTGTAGATGTTCCACCCATTGCCTCCGCCTCTGTTTCAATTCCAATTGGAGGTTATATTAAAACCACCTATGAAATTTTGCCGGGTAAAAAAATAAGAACTGGTGAAATTATTGCAAGCATTGCTAGTTTAGAATATATACAAATGCAGCAAGATTATCTTCAAGCAAAAAGTCAATTGCAATTTCAATCCTTAGAAAAAAATAGGCAACAAACTCTTAATGCAGAAGAAGTTGGTTCTAAAAAGAAATTGCAGCAAGCAGAAGCAGATTTGGGAACCTTACAAGCACAAATTAAAGGATTAGGGTTGAAACTAGAATTACTCGGCTGTGATATAAAAGCGCTTGAAAATGGAAACATACAAAAGCTTATTCAAGTAAAATCTCCCATTGATGGTTATGTATCGGAACAAAATATTGCTTTGGGAAAATACATTAGTCCGACAGACGTAATTGCAAAAATTGTAGGTATTACTCATAAACATGTAGAATTAAAAGCGTATGAGAAAGATTTACATTTGATTAAAATAGGACAAGAAGTTGAATTAGCATCTGAAGGAATTAAATCACGTGCAAAAGTTTTTTTAGTAAGTAAACAAATAGACTTGGAAACTAGAAATGCTGCCATTCATGCTCATTTTATAAGCGAAAATGAAGAAGAAAATTTTACAGTGGGGCAATTCATCCATGCTAAAATTTTAGTTGGGAACCAGAAAATTTTGACAATTCCTCAAGCAGGATTTGCAAGAAATGGGAAAGGCGGATACATCTATTTAGAAAATGAAGCTGGTAAAATTGAACAAATAAGTGTTGAAGTTTTACATTCAAATGCAGATATTGTTGGCATAAGACCTGAGAAAAACTTGCCAAAAGGTAAAATAATTATCAGTGGTGCTTCAGCATTGAACGCAATTTTTGCTAAATAGAAATGACCAATTGAGAATTATTGAATGGTATAAACTCCCATAAAAATCGGATATTAAAATCTTTATGATATCATTTAAATCGAAGCAACCAAACGTAGGCACAACGATTTTTACAAAAATGTCTGCCCTAGCTACTGAAGAAGGTGCTTTAAATCTTTCGCAGGGTTTTCCAGGATTTGACTGTGATCCATTCTTGCAAGATTTATTAGCTCATTATGCAAAAGGACATAACCAATATGCCCCAATGGCTGGTATTCCAGAATTACGAGTTAGTATTGCCGAAAAAACAAAAAAAGTATATGACATTCAGCTTTCGCCTCTGACGGAAATAACAGTTGTTTCTGGGGCAACGGAAGCGCTATTTGCTGCCATTCATTGTTGCGTACATCCGGGGGATGAAGTAATTCTATTTGACCCCTCCTATGATGCTTATGATCCAATTGTTCGATTGGCAGGTGGAGTGCCAATTCATTTAACATTAAAGGCTGAAAATGCATTTCGGATTGATTTTGAAGAATTAGAAAAAACAATAAGTCCGAAAACAAAGGCAATTGTTGTGAATACTCCCCATAATCCGACAGGTTCCATTTGGGAGATGGAAGATTTGGATGCATTGGCAAGGATCCTAAAAGGCACTTCTATTTTGTTGGTATCTGATGAAGTATATGAACACATCGTTTTTGATGGAAAAAAACATGCCAGCGTATTGCTTCATCCTGAATTGCAAAAAAGAAGTTTTGTTTGTGGATCTTTCGGAAAAACCTATCACATTACAGGTTGGAAAATGGGATATTGTTTGGCTCCTGAATATTTGACCTCTGAATTCAGAAAAATGCATCAATGGGTTACCTTTTCAAGCGCTACACCCTTGCAATGGGCTCTAACCGATATGCTTAAACATCCAAATTATTGGGAAGATTTATCTCAATTTTATCAGAAAAAAAGAGATTTATTTGCCAATGCACTAAAGTCTAGCAGATTTAAGCTACTGCCTAGTGAAGGTAGTTTTTTCCAATGTGTGGACTATACTTCTATAACAAATGAATTTGACCAAGATTTGGCCATTCGATTGACAAAGGAGATAAAAGTCGCTTCAATCCCTATTTCTGTTTTTTATGAAAATGCCCCCAATCAACATATTTTACGTTTTTGTTTTGCCAAAACAGATGAAATGTTATTGGAAGCAGCCAACCGATTAAGTCAGTTATAGACAAAAAAATAGGCCACTCAATGAGTGGCCTACAAATCTATTTTTTGTAATCCATTATTCTGCTGATTCAGCAGCCTTCTTTGGAGCACGCTTTGCTTTTGGTTTTTCTTCAGTAACTACCTCAGCAACTGGTGCCGACTCAAGAACTACCTCAGCTTTAGGAGCTGTTTTCTTGGCCGGAGATTTTGCCGGTGCAGGAGCAGAAGCTACCGGAGCAGCTGCTGCAGGTATTACTTCAACAAAAGAACGACCCTTGAAACCTTTCTTGAAAGCAACAATGCCATCCGTTAAAGCAAACAAAGTATGATCTTTTCCAATTCCTACGTTAGTACCTGGATTATGAGCCGTACCGCGCTGACGAACAATGATATTCCCCGCAATTACAGCTTGACCTCCAAATAATTTAACACCCAATCTTTTACTATGCGATTCGCGGCCGTTTTTCGATGAACCGGCCCCTTTTTTGTGTGCCATTTCTTTTTAAATTTATGTCTTTTGACTAGTTAAAACCTTATTTTACGTTGATTGCTTCAATCAAAATTTTTGTAAAATCCTGACGATGACCATTCATTTTTTGATAGCTCTTTCTACGCTTCTTCTTAAATACAAGAACTTTTTCGCCACGAACGTGAGCTAATACTTTTGCTTTTACAGACGCACCTGTTACAGTTGGTGCACCTACGGAAATCTTTCCGTCATTATCAACAAGTAAAACCTTGTCGAATACCAGTTCAGCGCCTTCCTCTCCCGCCAAACGATGCGTGAAGATGAAACGGTCTTTCTCTACTTTGAATTGCTGACCGGCAATTTCTACGATTGCGTACATTTTAATACAATTTTAGTGAAACAATCCCACGAGGCCAGATCGTTATCTTTACAAAAGCCTTTTAAATGGGGTTGCAAATATAGAAAACTTTTTTGTTAATTACAATGATTGATCGGTAAATATTGATAGAAAGTTGAATATTCATGGCTGAGGTTTGAATAACAGATTATCAAACAACTGAACTTTTTTCAACTTAAATTGCAGGGGGTAAGGGGCGGCTATTCCCCAAACAATTTAAAAAAACAGAAACCTATCAAGAAATTAATAAAATTAAAATAAGAAAAAGTATTTATTAGCTAAATCATATAATGGTAGCGATTCATTTTTATTTTACACTTCTCACAAAATCAATAATTTCTCCACCCAAATCTTTTGCAACTGAAAGTAGTTTCACAAAAGCACTTCCAATAATGGCTCCGGATGCATGTTGCGATGCCTTTTGAAAAGACAACCTGTCCGAAATACCAAAACCAATTAATCTTGGATTTTTCAAATTCATTGCCTCAATTCGTTTAAAATACAATTCTTGGTCTTCGGAAATACCTGTTTTTGCCCCAGTAGTACTTGCTGAAGAGACCATGTATATAAATCCATGGCTATGTTCATCTATGTATTTTATACGTTCTTCACTTGTTTGTGGAGTAATTAAAAAGATATTGTAGAGTCCATATTGCTCAAAAATCGATTTGTATTCTGTCAAATACTCAGCCATCGGAAGATCTGGTAATATCAAACCATCAACACCTACTTCAGCACATTTTTGACAAAACTTCTCCACGCCAAATTGTAAAACCGGATTCACATAGCCCATTAAAATGACTGGTGTTTGAACTTCCTTTCGCAAATCTTTCAGTTGCTCAAACAATTTTGCAACACTCATCCCTTGCTCCAAAGAAACCTGGTTAGCCATTTGAATTGTTTCTCCATCTGCCACAGGATCCGAATAAGGCATTCCAATTTCAATAATATCTGCTCCACCTTTTGCTAAAGCTTTGATTACCGTCATCGTATCATCCAATTTTGGATACCCTGCTGTAGCATAAATATTTAAAATAGGCCCATTTGCCTCCTTGAATACCTGATCTATTCTATTCATTCCTAAACTAAATTCAATCGTTTCATATATGTTCCTAAATCCTTATCGCCTCTACCTGATAAATTGATTACCACAATTTCATTTTGTTTTGCCTTCAAATGTGGTAAAACAGCTAATGCATGCGCCGTTTCTAATGCAGGAATTATTCCTTCTAATTCACTCAGTTCAATTGCAGAAACCAAAGCCTCCTCGTCTTCAATAGCAAAAAAATCAGCTCTGCCTGTTTTAAATAAATGGGCATGCATCGGCCCAATGCCCGGATAATCGAGTCCTGCTGAAATGGAATATGGTTCAATAACTTGGCCGTCCTCTGTTTGCATCAACAAACTCCTGCTTCCATGTAATACACCTTCTTTTCCTAAAAAAGTTGTTGCAGCTGAATGACCAGTTGCCACACCTTGTCCTGCTGCTTCGGCTGCAATTAATTTAGTTTCTAAATTATCTAAAAAATGATAAAATGCACCGGCCGCATTCGATCCACCACCAACACAAGCAATAACATAATCTGGATTCTCCCTCCCTTCCTTCTCTTTCAATTGCCATTTGATTTCCTCTGAAATCACCGATTGAAATCGAGCTACCATATCTGGGTAAGGATGTGGCCCTACCACAGAACCAATGATATAATGCGTATCAACTGGGTTATTAATCCAATGCCTCATCGCCTCATTCGTTGCATCTTTTAATGTTTTGGATCCACTTTGTGCAGCAACTACCTTTGCTCCTAACATACGCATTCGAGCTACATTGGGCGCCTGTCTTTCAATATCAATAGCCCCCATATAAACGATACATTCCATTCCCATCAAGGCGCAAACGGTAGCAGTTGCTACACCATGCTGGCCAGCACCCGTTTCTGCAACAATTTTATTTTTACCTAAGCGCTTGGCCATTAATATTTGTCCAATCGTATTGTTAACCTTGTGCGCTCCCGTATGACAAAGGTCCTCTCTTTTTAAATAAATTTGAGTTTGGTACTTTTCAGACAACCGATTGGCTTTGAATAAAGGGGTTGGTCGACCTACATAATCACGTAACAAGTCATGAAATTCCTTTTGAAAGCCTGGTTCTTTCATGATCTGTAGGTAATTTTCCCTCAACTCTTCTACATTAGGGTACAACATTTCAGGGATAAATGCTCCCCCAAAATCACCATAATACCCTTTTTCATTTACGTTGTACATCATTATAATTTGATTTTACGACCCTCGCACCCAAGGCTATCCAAATTTTTTGACAAAATGTGAATTTGGGAGTGCATTTATTTTATCTTTATTTTCTTACTGATTTCTACTACTTTACTCACCTCTTTCAAACCTGGTTTAATTTCTAATTTACTATTAAAATCCAATACTTCAATCGGATATTTTTTACCTAAATCAATAGCATCCTCAATTGTTTCAAGATCTAAGCCTCCAGCCAAAATCAAAGGAGCATTCCCCTTATAAGCATCCAAAATAGTCCAATCAAACCGTTCACCTGTACCTCCAACCTGCGATCCTTTTTTTGTATCAAATAAAAAATAATCCGGTAAATTGCAGTATCCATTGGCCGATTGAATATCTTGTTCATTTGCTACAGAAATTGCCTTTATCACCTTCAAGCCTTTTTTTTGTAAAGCCAGTATTTCTTGTTCACTTTCATCTCCATGCAATTGGACCCAAGTGAATCCTGCTTTCTTCGATAGATCAATTATCTTTTCAACTGCTTCATTCACAAACACACCTACCTTTTGAATACTATTTGGGAGCGTTTTCGGAATTACATAATCATTGCCGACATAACGAGGTGAAGCAGATACCCAAATAAATCCCATAAAATCTGGACTAAATTGAGCCACATCTTCACAATTTTCAATTTCCCGCATGCCACAAATTTTCCACTTCATTTTTTAATTTGCTAAAAATGATTGTAAGGCCTCTCCTGGAGCATTGGTCTTCATAAAACTTTCTCCAATCAAAAACCCTTTGTAACCATAGTTTTTTAATTCAAAAATAATCGATGCACTTGAAATGCAACTTTCTGAAATTTTTATAAATTCTGAAGGTATTTTCTCAGCCAATTGCTTCGATGCCTCCACATTTTGCTCCGCAAAATTTTTTAAATTTCGATTATTCACTCCTACAATCGAAATAAAATCACCCAAGCTTCTTGACAATTCCTCTTCATCATGGACTTCTAACAGGGTTTCCATACCCAAAGAACGAGCCAAAGTACCTAAGTTCTTTATTTCCTGTGGACTCAATGCAGCGGCTATCAATAAAATTACATCAGCACCCATTGATTTTGCTTCCACTACCTGATACTCGTCTACCATAAAATCTTTTCGAAGAATAGGTGTGGAAGGATTCGCCAAACGTGCTT
>JBEBDG010000112.1:0-7449 GCA_041157165.1 Bacteroidota bacterium | reverse complement strand
CGTCGAAAATGAATCAACTACAAATATTTCCTTCGAAAACCGCCTCGCATTCAGAATACAGCGCTCTATGTGCTTCTCTTCGTTGAAGGTGAGAATAATTGTGGAGATTGGGGTGGTCATGAAATCTATAATCTAAAATTTCTTTTTTTAATGAATTTTGCTGGAAATCCACTATAGACGTCAAATGAATTCGTGTCACAATTTAGGACTGACATCGCTGATATAACTGAAAATTCTGAAACTGTAACACCTGGCAGAATACATACTCCCGTTGTAATCCAACTTCCGTCGCAGATTACTATCGGCTTTGTGATTAATTTGAACTCTAAGTCCTTAATATCATGACTTCCCGTGATCAGAGATACATTTTTACCAATTGTACATTTTTTACCAATGGTAATCTTATCCAAACAATAAATCCATGCACCCTCACCAATGCTTGATAACTCACCCATTTTCAAATTCCATGGATGCTCAATATTAGAATTTCTATGAATAAAAACACTACTTTCAATTTCCGCACCAAAAAATCTAAGCATCCAAATTCTGGGTTTTCTTATTTGATTTGGAATTATTCGGTATATCGTTTTATTGATAAGCTTCCAAAAATATATTTTCAGTTTCTGGTTGAATTTATACGGTGTAGTTTGAACGGGGTTGAATTTATGGATGTTCATCTATTACTCTTTTTTTTATTTCACGTGCAGGATTACCACCAACAATTGACCATTCATCAACATCCTTAAAAACAGCAGAACGGGCACCAACTATTGCCCCTTTACGAATTGTTACATTTGACATTATGAATGCTTCAGCAGCGATCCAAACAAAATCTTCAATTATTATTGTTCCTGCCAAAAATGGGGTGTTAAGTGATGTTGTGGCATGTGTGGCACTACATAAATAGGTTCGCTGTGATACAGTGACTTTATTTCCAATTATCGTTTTCCCGATATGCAATTTAACTTCTGGTCCCAATGCAGATTCTTTTCCCATTGATAATTGACGTGGTGAAGGTATATAAACACTTGAATAAACTACACTTCCCGATCCTATTTTAGCGCCAAATAAACGCAGCATGAATATCCTCCAATTATTAAAAATTGGAAGTGAAAACGGTGCAAAAAGTAATAATGATGTTACCCTCCAACAAAAGCGGTATAATTTGTCAGTTTTTGTAATTGTATCTTTATATCTTGGGAAATCTAAACTCATTTTAATAAATTCAATGATTCTATAAATGCCAATGCGCGTTGATCAGAACGAAATTTATTTTCAAAGACAGCTTTTGCATCTTGACCATTCAATTCAAGTTGTTCTTTGTCAAGATTAACTAAAACACCTAAAGCTTTTACAAGTGATTCTTTGTTGATCTCTTCCAAAACCCAACCGCCGTTGCCGGCTTGAATCTCTTTCCAAATGTTTACTTTATTTGAAATGAGTACAGGCTTTCCGCAAGCCATTGCTTCTACTATTGCGATACCAAAATTCTCTTGGTGACTCGGCAGGAGAAAAGCTGTACATCCATAAAATGCACCCCATTTTTGATCTCCAGTCAACATTCCCGGAAAGTGAATCGTATCGATTTCTTTTGCGGCTTCTACCATTTTTTGAGCATAGGCTGAATCTATTGGGCCTGCTATTACAAGGTGAGGAAGACTGAGCCCCCTTTGCTTTAGATTTTTATATGCGGCGATTAAGATATCAATGCCTTTTTTAGGGTCGATTCTACTTAAAAACAACCAATATGCGTTGTTATTAAGTTCAGGACAACATTGTTCAAATTCAGATTGCATTCTGACATCGAACACAGGTGGTTCTTGAATGCCATACCCAACGTTTATCTCCTTCTTTGGATGATATCCTTTGAATGTTTTTCTTGCCAATTCTAGCTCCATTTGACAAGTGAATAATACTGCGTCGGCCGCATTAATGGCTCTTCTTTCGGTTAGGCGCCATACAATTTCATTTCGCAAAGCCTTCCATTTTCGATCTTTCGCAGTCTGAAAATAGGGGTCGAGCATACCGTGTGGCATGATCACCACTTTTGGAATATGTTTTTCTCCTTTTCTTTTTAGATGATTGATGGCACTGAAAACAGCAAGATTAGGGTATTGCCAAATTCCGTGAACCGAGACAAAGTCGAATGATGTCAAGTTCTTAATTAACCAGCTCCTCAGCATAGAATTGTACTGAAAAGCGCTAAACCCTTTGCCAATTTTATGCTTTAGTAGTTTGTTTGGTTGAGCTGATTGGAGGTCTTCATTATCCAGACACACTATTTCTACGTGCATCCCATGACCTTCTAAAAAAGGATTTAAATTCCTTAATCCTTGCGAGGGGCCACCTTTTTTAGGGTCCATAGATGATATAACGTGAAGTAATCTCATTAAAAGTTAAGCGATATATCTATCCTTGAAAAAAAATTGATTTAACGAATCAGGTAATAGATTCAGAAAATGCAAAAAAACAAAGTAAAACGAGGCATTGAGTATTCCGAAATGTTTTCTTCTGAAGTAAAAATTTATTCTCGGATGAGACCCTAGAGGAGCGTATAAATTTTTAAATCTGTCTTTCATGGACACGCCATTTTTTCTTACACGGCAAATCTGATTTGGTTCGCCGCTAGCAACACTCACTCTTGTTGTGTAGACACCAATTCCTTTCTTGATTGCACGAAAACCATAGTCTACATCGCCTAAATCGTGATGAAAAACAGGGTCGAAATTTCCTAATTTTGTGAATACAGTATCTGGAATAAGTACCACATTTCCATTTAAATGAGAGATTTGATTTAATTTCCCATTTGGTTGAATGAGTCGGCGAAAGCTATCTGTTCCACCATAAATAACGGTGCCATCCAAAGAAGATTCAATCAATCCTGAGATAATAGCGCTATTATTTTGAATTTGAGAACAAGCAAATAGCTCATCGAGGGCACCAGGAAATAAAACAACATCATCATTTAACCAAAGATAAAAGTCGTTCTTTTTCTGCGCCGCCACTTGCCAGGCTAAGTGCATACCTCTATTCCAAAACAAATTTCCATTTCCTTTAATGATAGTTACTTCAGGAAATAACCTTGAAACAGCTTCACTGGTACCATCGGTGGATGCGTCGTCAACAAGATAAACATCACCACTTGGACAAATTGTTTTTAAACTCTCCAGACAAGCAAGCGTTTTTGCCTTTCGATTGAAACATGTGAGGAGAATTGCAAGACTCATTTTAAAACTTATTTTTCATTCAACTGTGAAACATCTACAAGATTTTCAAAGAGCCGTTGTTTGTTTGAAGCAATCAGCTTTGCGGGAATTCCTCCTATGACAGAATAATTAGGCAGACCCGAATAGTCCTTATTACATAGACTATTTGATGCCACTATTAGATCATCAGGAGTAACTGTATCCTTCATTACTGTTACTCTATTACCAAACCAATTTCTCGAGCCAATTTTCACCGAACCAACCCTTGCGTCTAAAGTATTATTTTTAACATTTTTGATATAATGAAAATTCGTATCAAAAATTTGAGATTCCCAACTAAAATCAATTTCATCACCAAAAATTATTCGATTTTCAGCAAACATTTTGGTCAATGCGCCAAGTCTAACATTTGCTCCGAAACTAACTATAGCAGCGTTTTCAACTCTCAATAAACAACCATGTCCGATTTCTAGTGGTCCATTCAGTTCTATTGTCCCTTTTAAGTCTATTATTGTGGTTGTTCTACTGAACATTTCAGATCCTCTTCCTCCAAACTTAAACATTCCTCTGTAGACCTCTTTGCAATTAAGGATTATATGGCCAGACAGATTTTGGAACCGCACAGAATAATAGAAGTCAAATGGTAACTTAATTGCATGCCTAAAAGGCAACATTTTGAAATTAAAGTAAAGGATTGCAAAAAAATTGTGTGCGCTTATTTTCTTTGTGAATATCCTAAAAGATTTAAAAAACATAAAAATTAGTTTTTAAACTTGATGGGGATGACTACCAATAAATGGCGCCATCCAATTTTTTTGCACTTTTCGGTGTGTCACTATCCAACGGTCTTATCCAATATTCATTGTAAAGACTAACATATGGTATTTTTATAAGTTCGGGGTATTTATGGTACTCATTTTTTCCATAATCTGGATTATCCCAGCGTTTACCTTTGATTCCAAATAATAATTGTAATCCTCCTCCCATATGAATTGCTTTCTTGCCAATTCTTTTCACATGAGCCGCAAGTGGTAGTCCATAAGCCCCACAACCAATTAAACATATATCAAATTCAATTCTTGAAATTTCTTCCTCCATATGATTTAAAGCTAAAAACCAATTCTCATGAGGAGGGCGTATACCTGCGGCAGACTGTACAGCCTTTAAAGTAATCAGTTCAAATTCAGGAAGAATATCTGGATTATCAAATAAATGTGTTCTAAACCTATATTGGTGTTTTATAGTATCCTCAAAAGGATGTACAACTAAAACTTTTTTACCTGCCAGTGCTTTAGTCCAAGGATTTTCAACAAAAAATGGATACAACGTCTCGAGTTGAACCTTTTTAATATCTCTACTGAGCGGCATGAATTTTTCATAATACTGAAATGAGCCCAAGACATCAATCAATGGAATATCCATTAAATATCTTTCAGAGAATTTGATTGAGGTTTCTTGCGTTGGTGGATATACACCAGAGTATACATCCAGAAAATTCATTTGTGCTTTGTTCCACCAAGGGGTGTGGGTATTATCGACAATGAAATCCCAGATCCCGGTGAGAGCGAATCTATTCTTCTCTATACACAAATAATTATTAATTGTAATGAGCTCAGTTGTTCCAAAGCGCGAAATCATGCAGGGTTGATCAAGATGAAGAACCTCAAATAATAATTTATTTACAGATTGCCTATCATAATCACAAGAAGGTGGTTCAAATGACTTACTGCTGATGAATCTATAGATTTTACGAATGATGCGAACAATAATATCTTTAAAATTCATTGACTTCAGTTTTATTCCTAAACCATAAATTGTTAAAGAACCTAAGAGTGGTCATTACAAACAAGAAGATAACAATTGATTCTATATAATTTCGAAGTATCCATCTAAGCTCAAATTGAAATACATGCCGGTCATTAAAGAAATTGAGAGCCGTAATCAATATAGTGAAGAAAAAATAGGAGAAATATACTTTATCCTTGACAACAATTGCAAATGAGTCGAACATTGTGAATAGGATAAAGAAAATTGGAATGATAACTAATAAGTACCAATATCCAAAAATAGATAAACCAACACCAGGCATACTCCCAATAATTGCGCTTCCTTTTACCGAGGTGTCATTTATTGCAATACTATAAAGGTTGTCGGTTATAGAAGATTTAATTTCTTCATTATCACTTTTAATGTCAAGATATTTTCTAAAAAATGAGGGTATGAATTCGATTACTTGATTATGCAACACTTCTTGCATTTTTGGATTTGCATATCCTGTTTTATTAGCGTAATAAATACAATTATCAGAGATTTTTAAATTACAGAATCGGTTTAAGAGATAATTATTTAAATATTCCTCATCCCAAGTATTTTGAGACATTGTTCCCTTTTCTTTTTTAACAATGCTTTTTTCAAATTGCTCTAAAACCGCTGTATTTTCATAAACATCAATTGTATTTCTAAAAAACTCTGTAGAATTAGTATAGTAGCGCGTTTGTCTTGTAACGACCATGGCAACTCCGAGATTCATAATAGGACCCGAAATGATGTAAATTATTATTGAAAGCATGAAAAATCTTTTCCATGTAAATAACTTAGAAAAACTGTAGTGACCAAAAATTACACCCATAAAATACAAGGCTACAAAAATGAAAATCCCCATATACAAAATAGTTCTCCAATTGCTAACTATTGATAGTATCACAACCAGGAAGAAATAAGCAACTATAAAAAAATTCGTTCTTTTTGATGGGTGATTACTGATTTGCCTAATCTTGTAAAAGGGAATGATTATTGGCATCCATAGAAAAATTGCCATAGTCTGGCCTAGAGTCATAATTAAACTTCGTTCGGTGGTATTCTCCCAAGCACCATAAACGATGTAGAAGTAAAACGAAAAAGCTGCAGCAATTATTGACGTCTGCCAGATTTCACGATTAGTAGGAGGCTTGTAAAAATCAGTCCGTTTCAAAACAGAAATCAAAGGATTTCCATTGGCCATGAAAACTTTGTAAATCGAAAAAGTAAAAACTAAAGAAATTGTAAATAAAAGATGATGTAAAAAAGTTTCAAAAGGCAGAATCAAATTAAAAATGACCGGCTTTAGTTCTATTAAGGTCAGTGGAATTGGTAAAATGAAATGAAAAAAACCAAGTCCAAAGAACATAAAAAATGTCACCGGATATCTCGATAAATTAAATTGGGTAATTATTAAATTATTTATTAGAAACCATCCGACTTGGATTACCAATACTGCCCAAAATACTTTAAAATCCGGATAAATTAACATCTCTATTAGAGATGAGATCATCAGGATTTGAGTCAATATGCGCTTAATTTTATTTAGCATCTATCCTTTGAACTAGGAATTGATTATACCTCTCCCCATATGCCTTCCAAGTAAATTTTATTAGATCATTTTGGGCATAATTTCTGACTCCGTCTTGCATTTCAGATAGCGCTAGCGCCTGTTCTAGCGATGTATGTAGTGATTGAATGGAATATTCGGACATTTCAATGATCCATTTTTGATCGCTGAGTAGATTCCTTAAGTCTATTCCGCCAGTTAGGGAACTGCAAACAATAGGTAAACCGCAAGCAATTGCCTGGCATTGAACCATCGCTAGTCCTTCTGCCCTTGATGGTAAAATAAAAACTTTTGCTTTGGCGTAATATTTTTGCAATTCTGATTGGTCCACATGGTCAATATGGGTCATGTTGGCAGATTGAGGGAATGGCAAATCTTTTATGGACCCTACGTGTAAAAATGTTTTGTTTGACGTTGCAAAATAGTCCGAAATTAAATCGCAACCCTTGGTATAGCTCCAGTTTCCAACCATAACGGCATCGTAATTACTTTCCTTATTCAATTCGGTTGGAGGAAACATATTGAGATCCACACCATATGGATTAATGATTAATTTTTCTGGTGATATCTCATTGAGGACAAAACTGTTAAACACATGTGTGGACGGAATTGATATATAATTAGCAAGGGTGTAACCAATAAGGCTTCTTGAAACCGAGTATGGCGGCTGTTTTTTAGCCAATGTATGTTTGGTAATAGCCAATTCTTGTTCTAAGATATGCATACTGCCCCACTCCAATATAGTTAAAGCATTATATTTGTTTTTTGCCGAAGAAAATGATTTGAAATAAACCGTTCCAAGAGCAATATAGACATCACATGGCTTCATGAATAATGTCATATAGTAATCCATTGCACTATGAAGTAGTTTGGTTG
>JBEBDG010000111.1:0-7592 GCA_041157165.1 Bacteroidota bacterium | reverse complement strand
GAAAAGGATTGATACGATTTAAGGACTTTTTGATTAATTGCAAAAGATGGATCAAGGCCTCCAGCCTTGAATAAAATTCCATTTTCTACCCATTCAAAAAGGGATAAGTTAGGCGCTGACAAAAAGGGAGAATCGACTAATTCTCTGAAACTTTTAGCAAAAAAGGTATGTCCAAGAGTATTTTTTAAGGATGTTAAATATTTCCAATGATTTGGAAATCGTATTTGCACTTCTAAATCTAAATCTTCTTGTCCTGGTACAAATAAACAGCAAGTGATAAAATTGATATAAAGCATTTGTTCCTCAACAACAGAACCTCCGGCATCTTCTTGCTGGGCAAAATAATCCCAAGTTAAATGAATGCGCTCCCCTTTTTCTGCCTTGACCTCCCAGGTGGACCCACCTAATTTTCGTATTGGAAATTTTTCGCCTTCCAAAAATTGATACACCGAAGGAATATTTTTTGCAAAATGCTGTGCTTGGTACCGTCCAGGTCGCCAAATTGGCAACTGAATCTGGATATTTCCCCCCTCTTCTGCAACAAAAGTCCATTCAAGGTGTAAATAATTGTTCTTTTGTTGATGTGCTTGAATTTGATAAAAAGATTGTGCTATCATTTATGCCAATACTTCATGTAAAACTGCTAAAGATTTTATCTCTCCCATCGAATCCAAATGCAAATGATAAAAATCCATTAGAGCTTTCACCATTTCATTTCGAATCTCTCTGTTTAATTTTTCAACTTTTTTTAATTCTAGTAATTGGTACATCATTTTTTCCAATTCGAGTGACCTATTTCCCAATTGCTGAAACATTTCATGCACCGTGCCAGGAAATATCCCCAGATACAACATCAAATCCCACAAAAAGAAAATATGAAAATTTTCAATTCCTGATTGCAAATCATCTAAAACCCTAATTTGTGATTCCAAAAATTCAAATAAAGGAATATTTTCTTCTTCCTCCTTTAAAACCTTATACAATACTTCCGTAAGAAATAAGGCAATACTCGATTTATGAATCGTATATGGAATTTCTTTGAAAGGGAAGTAACATTTTGCCTCCGCAATTCTACACAATCCTTTGCTTTTGATGAACATTTCCAATTCAAGCAGATTCAAAGGTTGAAACAAGGCTATTTTATGCTTTCCTTTACTGGAACGAACCCCATTTTCAATAAAAGACTTTATGCCTGAAGAACGTGTATAAATAGTTACTAAAATAGAAGTCTCCCGGTATCGGATGTAATTCAACACAATACCAGGAGACTTTGTTTGCATAGAGTGATTGATCTAGTGATCGATTTTATACATCCCCCAAGCTTTCCTGATAAAGGTTATTAGGCTTGAAACACCGGGGGAGTTCCATTAATAACTTTTCGCAATCGTAATAAAATCAGCTGCTTTCAAAGATGCGCCACCAATTAAACCTCCGTCCACATCGGCGCAAGCAAATAATTCTTGTGCATTTTGTGCATTACAACTACCGCCATATAAAATGGAAGTCGCATCTGCTACTGATTGTCCATATTTGCCAGCAATATGATTTCTTAAATACGCATGCATTTCCTGAGCTTGTGCTGCAGAAGCAGTTAAACCCGTTCCAATGGCCCAAATTGGCTCATAAGCAATAACAATTTTGCTAAATTCTTCAGCAGATAAATGAAATACACTTTCTGTAATTTGTTGAGCAACAAATGCTAAAAAGTCTGCTCCTTCTCTTTGAGTTAGACTTTCTCCACAACAAAAAATAGGAGTCAAACCATTGGCTAAAGCACTGTCTACTTTTGCTGCCAATTGAGCATTTGTTTCTCCAAAATATTCTCTTCTTTCAGAGTGTCCTAAAATCACATATCGAATTCCCATGGAAGCCAACATAGGAGCAGAAATCTCCCCCGTATACGCCCCAGAGGCTTTTTCATGACAATTTTGCGCAGCAACTGCTAAATTGGAAATTCCTTGAATCTGCCCATGAACAGCTCCCAAATAAAGCGCCGGAGTTGCCATGATTACTTGAACGTCTGCAGGTACTTCAGCTTGAACCAACGTTGCTACCTCCGCAGCTAGTGCTTGCGCTTCTGGAGCCGTTTTATTCATTTTCCAATTCCCTGCTACAATTTTTTGTCTCATTTCTTCATCTAAATTTTGTAAGCCACAAAGATACTGAATTATTATGAGTTAGGCATATCCGCAATAAAACAACAATGACATATTTTCTCCTTAAAATTCCAAAATAAAACCTATGGTTGGCGTTGTTTGTGCCTTGTCATTGATGATATAGGTTGGAATAGCATTTGCTCCATTCATTTGTAATGGTTTTCCGTCGGTCGTTTCAAATCCAGTATTGCTGGTATTTCGTTTAAAGGTAAAATAAGGAACTGATTCTGCCGCAGCCACATACCAATTGGTGACATCCATGAACAAATCGAGCGTAATGGTTTTGAAATTATATTTTTTGTCGATACGAACATCGCTTGAATGGAAGCCCCGCAATCGTAAGGTATTTAACTGCGAATAATCAAAAATACCTTGGCCTAATTTAACATAATTGGCTTGAGAAGCCACTTGGTCGAATGGTGTATAAGGTGCTCCTCCTTGGTACCTGAACCTCAAGCCCAACTCCCAATTTCTTGGAAATTTATAGCCCCAAGAAATAGAAAACAAATGACGATTATCCCAAGAACTGGCTACATAATTGCCATCTAAACCGGTGTACATACTTTTGTAAAAAGTATAAGAAAATACACCAAAAAAGCGATCGGTTAATTTTTGCTGCGCAAAAAATTCTATTCCATATGCCTTCCCTTGACCTGTTGTTGTTACAGGTTCGTTCCCCAACACATTAAAATCGGATCCTAAATTGGCTAATGAAATGCCCTTTTGTAAAGAAATGGGAACATTGTCGTATTTCTTATAAAATCCTTCCAATGTGAATCGCAATCCATCATTTACTAAATATTCTAAACCCAAAACAGCATGTTTACTGGATTGATACTCAGCATTTTTATTTACTAATTGTCCGTTTTGATTCGCAAAACCTAAAACCGTATAAGGGGCTAGTTTAAAATAATTGCCCACTGAGGCATTCAGTGACCATTTATCGTTTAATAAATAACTGATTGATAACCTTGGAGATAAAGTCCTGAATCCATCGTTTCCTGTAGAGGTAAAGGTATTCATGTCGGTCCGAAGGCCCGCACTTAATCCCAATCTTGTTCCCAAAAACACTTTACTTGCTTGCAAAAATGCCCCATATCGTAAAAAACTTGGAAGTGGACTGGTATAATTGTACACCACCGGTTCAGCATTTGGAGAAAAACTACTTTTCAATAAGGTAAATGTTTTATTGCTGTATTCAACCACTTGCGCATTTAAGCCATAACTAAGTTTCCAACCATTAAATTGTTGAGAGAAATCCCATCGTAATTTATTTTCAGTTTCGTTTGACTGCAAAGACAAGGTGATATCGCCCGTTTTATTTTGATTGTCCTCGTATTTTAAAATAGAATTATCAAATGCATTTCGACTAATCGCTAAATTCATATACCCATTGTCTAAAAGCTTTTTTAAACTTAAACCGAAGGTGTAATTCCATTGGTTAATCACCGGATTGGCATTATAAATATATAATTTCTCAGGTGTTGCTTTTTTGATTCCGGCAAAACTAAATTCATCAATTGCCCCTAAACCCATAAAGGTAAGGGTTGTTTTTTCATTGATTCGATGTGAAATTTTCGTTTGAAAATCCCAAAAATTAGGTCGAATGGGAATGTCTAAGGCTTGAAACAAAAACTGTAAATAAGACCTTCTTGCTGAGGCTAAAAAAGTAGTTTTACCATTTTTAGACAAGGGCCCTTCTGCTGTAAGTGCCAACTCCGTTGCACTCAAACGCACATTCCCTTGAAAATTATTTGGATTCCCCGTTTTTTGCCTGAACTGAAAAACCGAACTCAAAGCATTGTCATACCTAGCATCAAAAGCAGAGGAACTTAATTTTACATCTTCAATAAACGACACATTCAAAATACCTTGTGGACCACCACTACTTCCTTGGGTTTGGAAATGGTTTAAAACAGGTATTTCAATACCGTCTAAATAATAAACATTTTCATTTGGTCCGCCGCCGCGAATAATTATATCATTACGAAAACCACCTCCAGCAACACCTCCACCAACACCAGGCAAAATCTGAATTACTTTTGAAATGTCAAAATTGCCTCCAGGATTGCTCTTAATTTCTTCAGTAGTCAACTTCTGCACAGATAGCGGGGATTCCAAAGTTGCAACCTTGGCTGTTTTACGATTTTGGGTGACAATCACCTCTTGCAACTGATTAACATCGGGGTCCAACTCTACATAAAAGGTGTTTTCATTGCCAGAATTTACCACAACATTATAAATTTTTTGTTTTTTGTACCCCACGGAGGAAAACAAAAGATTAATACTTTTATAAGGAAGATTTAAGACACGAAACCTACCCAGTGAATCTGAAAAAGCCCCTTTAGACACATTTTCAATCTGAACAGTTACCCCTGCAATTGGTTGTTGGCTGTTCTTGTCTACGATTGTACCTGAAATTTTACCGTTATTTTGGGCCACCAATGTGCCACAAAAACCAAAGAAAAGTAATCCAATGAAAAAGTGTTTCATGTCTAATTTTTGCTGATGTTTGGTAAAACAATATTATGCTATTTTTGGTTCAAATAAAAAAGCCCAGGGATTCCCCTGGGCTCATTAAATCATAAGATTTCAAATCTATTTATAGATTCCTTCTAAAAATTTGTATCTACCTTCAACATTCGAGTTTTCTAATTTAGTATTTACATCCAAATTGATGAAAGGTGTTTCGTCTTTTGAATACGCTTTCCACTCTGGAAGCCCCTTTCCATTTGGATTATACGTTTTAATAAAGTTGGCGAAATAATTATTCATGGTTTCAGAAACCTTGTAATCGTCCGCAGTCCAGGCATACTCCTTTACCAAATGTAAATTCCCCATACAGTATTCAATTTCACAAGCATGAGGTGCCCCAACCGGTATGGAAACCGGTGCAGGTGCAGCATTTGGATCTCTACGAACCGTACCACCTGCTAAACCAGATGCTAAAGTTTGATCTACCAATGCAGGACGCAATTTGCTGTATAAATAACGATACACTGGTTGAGAGGAATTATTACGATGTAAATCCAACCACTTCCATGTGGCATATACAATAAAGCGATCAGATGCTAAAGCCGTTGCTGAAACTTCCGCTTCTCTTTCTGAATGGGCCGGGTATAATTTCAACACTTCTTCCCACTGATTTGGATATTCTGCTTTAATTACATTTACATAATTTTCTACTGTATAGGGTTTGCCTCGCATAATCATCCCTCCGCCTACTTCTGCAGAATTCCAACCTGCCAGTAATGGAATTTGAGATTGCTCTTTGGCTGCATAAATTTCCCCTAATTTCTTTGGTAAAAAATACCCATCAACCACAACAGAAAATCCAAAACGCCCAGAATCCTTGTACAAGTCAAAAATCTCTTTTGTGCTTAAAGCTCTTAATTCCTTGATGGATTTATAACCCGCCTTCTCTACAAATTCTTTTCCTTGCTTCTCTGCCTCATCTAAAGTAGCAGGTGCCATTGTTGGGTGAATCCCAGCACCACTTTCACCAATCGCTGCATGCACCAATCCTTTTGCTAATGGAGAAGACATTTGATAAGAAACGGCAACAGATCCGGCAGATTCTCCGGCAATCGTCACGTGTCCTGGATCTCCACCAAAATTAGCAATGTTTTTTTGAACCCATTTTAAAGCGGCTAATTGGTCATAATAACCATAATTTCCTGATCCTTTATACGAAGTCTCTGCACTTAATTCTGGATGTGCAAAATTACCGAAAATGTTTAGGCGGTAGTTACAAGTCACAACAACGATTCCTTTTTTTGCCATGGTTTCGCCATCATATCGAGGTTCTGAACCATCTCCTGCCACATTACCACCTCCATAGAAATACACTAAAACGGGTAAGTTTTTAAGATTCTTTTTCGCTGGAGTCCATACATTTAAGTACAAACAATCTTCACTTAATCCTGCTGATCGCGACATCATATCCCCAAATACAACCGCCTGAACAGGTCGTGGTCCAAACGCTTTCGTTTCTTTTATCCCTTTCCATGGAGTCAAAGGCTGAGGAGCCTTCCAACGCAATTCGCCAACAGGAGGTTTGGCAAATGGAACTCCAAAATATTTTTGAATTCCTGTTTTTACATCGAAATTTCCCTCGATGATTCCGTGTTCGGTACTTGCCTGAACAGGCAAGTAATTGTTTGAGCCTTGAGCAAATGTCATGTTGATTCCGGCTAATAGCATACAAGCTAATGCGATTACTTTTTTCATAGGTTATTTATTGTGCAACTAAATCAAATAATTCTTTATCCAATTGTGGCTTCACTTCACATGTGTTGTTAAAATGCATCGTAGCCGTATTTTTTGAATCATATTTGGGCCAATTCGGCAAGCCTTTGTGTCCTGGATTTCCAGATCTTGCAAAATTAATCCATGAAGTACTCATTTTATCAGCCAATAGATACGCATCCTTAAATCCACCTGTCATTTCTTCGCAACGCGCAATATTTTGGAAAGCAAAAGGAATATCTATGCAATGAATTGCCTTATATTTTCCATCTAAAACTGGCGATTGCCAGGTAAATAAATACATATAAACGGGTGCACCGCCTGTCACACTCGATTTGATATTGGCTTGGTACACTGCCCCAGGACGAAAACGTGTATCCACATCTATTAAATCCGATGGCTTCGTGTCATTTGGATATGCTTTTCGAACAGCCGATTTATAGGCTTCTGATTTCTCACCAAAATTCTTTTTAATATACTCTTCAATTTTTTCACTTGAGGCATCACTTAAGCCTGCCATCAAAGAAGGCATGAATTCATTTTTTACCGTTCCAATCAACAATGGAATATCTTTTGATAATTCCAGAGCCTTTTCATCAAACATTTGATACGGCAAAATTTCTCCGTCTCTACTTGGACCCCAACTCAATCCAAATCCTGGAGCTGGCTTACCTGCCGCTTTCATCTGATCTGAAATTGTTTTTAATGCCTTATTCCCAGCAGCAGCCAACTGCTCAAAGGGTACTTTCTGAATTTTATCTATTTCGTTGGACGTAATATTTAAATTTTTTAATACTTCAGAGGTTATCGCCTGTGTTGTTTCTTTTTCTAAAAATATTCCTCTAAATGCACCGCTTTGATTCACTGCCTTATGAAATAACCCTTTAGCCTTTGGCATTGCCATTAAAGTATTAACCTTGGCCCCTCCTCCCGATTGACCTAGAATAGTAACATTTCCCGGATCCCCTCCAAAATTAGAAATGTTTTTATGGACCCACATCAAGGCAGTTTGAATATCCAATATACTGTTATTCATTGAGGTCTTGTATTTTTCTCCATATGCCGACAAGTCTAAATATCCCAATATATTCAATCGATGATTTATGGAAACTACCACTACATCCCCTTTTTTAGCAATATTTTCTCCATCATAGGAAGGCAATTCAATTGAGGAACCAGAGGTATAAC
>JBEBDG010000110.1:0-7658 GCA_041157165.1 Bacteroidota bacterium | reverse complement strand
TGATCCTCTTTAATTTTCCGAATCGCGTTAATGATCAAATCAATGCCAATTTTCTTTGTTTTTTGAATCAGTTCCTCCTGACTCATATTACCAATTTCCACTCGCTCCTGCTCTATGATCGGACCCGAATCAATCCCTTCATCAACAAAAAACACCGAAACCCCCGTTTCTTTTTCTCTATTTTTCAAAACCCAAAAACTAGGCATTAGTCCTCGGTATTTGGGCAACAAGGCCGTATGTAAATTAATTGTCCCCTTCGACGGCAAGTTAATCAAGTCCTTTTTAAAAATCTGATTTCCCCCAATGGAAACAAATAAATCAGGCTGGTATCCCGCTAATATATCTAAATTTGCCTTAGAATTTATCGAACCAGTTAGACGAATCAAAGGAATTTGATTTTTGTGATGGAATTGAGTTAAATTATTTCCAGGTGTCAATTTGGCTAATATATATTTGATGGAATAATAGAGGAAAAACTCAAATCCAAAAACCTGGAAGGTCTTTTTTGTTTTTTCCCAAAAAGTCTCTCTTTTTCCGAAAGGCGACACGTCAAACAGCACGGTGGCAGCCCACTCAACCCCTCTAGGCAAACCCTTCAAAAGAGAAGGCATCGCTTTGGGTAAGAAAAAAGGATCATCCTGAGTCAAAACAACTATCTTCATTTTTTATTTAACAAATAACTGACTAATTTTTCGAAGTGGTTTGAGCCACAAGGTAAAAAAATAGGGTTTAAATCCATTTACCTTCCATGCTTTTCGGTCTTCTAAGTTGGCTTTCAAACGATGCTTCCAACTCGCATTACTCGTCCCTCCAGTTCTCATACGTACTAATACACTAGGCAAATAAGCTACTTTTACATCTTTTTTATACAAAGCTCGCAACATCCACTCATAATCACCAGAACAAGTAAAATCGGTTCGATACGAGCCTGTTTGCTCAAGCAATTTTCGAGATGTGTAGAACGATAAATGAGGTGGCATCCAGCCATACAACCAATTAGAATCCTGATAAGGACCTGCGACCCAATTTCGAACTATTTTATTGGTATTATCTGAGTCCACATATTGTTTATCACCATATAAGGCAAGGGCACCTGTTTCTTCAAATTTTCGAACAACAGAAGAAATTACCTCTTTATTCGGATAAAAATCATCCGCTCCAATCATTCCAATAATATCACCCGTTGCACGCTCTAATCCCTTATTGATGGCATCATAAATCCCTTTATCAATTTCGGAAATAAAGTGAATCTTTCCTTCAAAGGATTTCAAAATATCCAATGTTCCATCCGTTGAACCTCCATCAATCACCCAATATTCTAGATTTGGATAATCCTGAGAAAGCACACTTTCAATCGTTTGCTGAATTGTCGACGCACAATTAAAGCTCGCTGTAAGAATGGAAACTTTTAACATGAGACAAAGGTATAAAATTATTTTCTGAGGAACATTTGATAGTTTATAATTTTTCCCTACCTTTGCAAACCCAATTCAGACCTAAAGAAGGTTTAAATATTAAGCAAATGAAAAGAACGTTTCAACCATCGGTAAGAAAGAGAAAAAACAAACACGGATTCCGTGAGAGAATGTCTACTGCTAACGGACGTAGAGTATTAACTGCTCGTCGTGCAAAAGGACGTCATAAATTGACTGTATCTGACGAAAAAAGAGGTAAATAAGCAGATTTAGCTTTTAGAAGGGGCTTTTTCGGCTAATAAACAATTCCTGCCGTGAATTTCACTTTCCCTAAATCAGAGCGCTTAAACCAAAAAAAAGTCATCGAAATACTTTTTCAAAAGGATAATCCAATTGTTTCACAGCAATTTGTTTATCCTTTTCGTGTTTTGAGTCTAAATCAAGATACAAATTATACAACACCTCAGATCTTAATTTCCATTACTAAAAAACGTTTCAAAAAAGCCGTAGATCGAAATTTATTGAAGCGTAGAACTCGAGAGGCCTATCGCCTTCATAAACCTTTTTTCCATGAAATAAATGGAAAAAAATTGCCACAATACATTGCATTTATCTATATTGGTAATACAATCGAATCGTTTCAAAAAATTGAAAAGAAAATGATTGCCTTATTAGAGCTTTTACATGAAAAAAATTAAAATCTGGCTGGTCAGTAGTATTTTAACACTTGTCTTGGGTATTGTGGCCTTTCGATCAGATGATCGATTGTTTGAAATTGCCAAAAACCTAGAAATCTACTCTGCTGTCATCAAGGAATTAAATAAATTTTATGTAGATGAAATTGACCCAAGTGTATCCATCAAAACTTCCATCGATGCTCTTTTGAAAAGTTTTGATCCTTACACAGTGTATTATCCGGAAGACGAGGTAGATGATTTTTTAACCATGACAACTGGCAAATACCAAGGTATCGGGGTAATCGTGGAAAAGATTGAAAATAAATTTTATTTTACCCAAATTGAGGAGAATGGTCCAGCCTTCAAAGTTGGTATTCAAACGGGAGATCAAATTCTTTCTATTAACGGAATCGATTTAAGTCAAAACCCATCCATTGAACCCTCTAAGCTCATTAAAGGACAAGCAGGAACTGACCTGTACATGAAAATTTTAAAGGCAAATAATCAACAAACTGTTGATTTAACCATAAAAAGAGAAACGGTTGTACTCAAAAATGTTTCTTTTCATAACATGCTTAACCAAACAACTGGTTATATCCAGTTGGACGATTTCAATGCCACAGCAGCCAAAGAAGTAAAAACTGCTTTTCTTGATCTTAAAAGAGCTGGAATGAAAAAACTGATATTGGATTTAAGAGGAAATCCGGGTGGACTGTTAACGCAAGCGGTTGATGTTTGTAACTTATTTCTTCCCAAAGACAAAAAAATTGTCGAAACAAAGGGCAAAGTAGAAGAATGGAACAAAAACTATAAAACGTTAAATCAAGCGTTAGATACAGAAATTCCAATGGTCGTACTCATCAATGGGTACTCTGCATCTGCTGCCGAAATTGTAGCTGGTGTACTGCAAGATTACGATCGCGCGGTATTGGTCGGACAAAAAAGTTATGGGAAAGGGTTGGTGCAAATTACCCGCGACTTACCTTATCGAACCAAAATAAAAATTACAACTGCCAAATATTACATCCCAAGTGGGCGATGTATTCAGGCAATTGATTACCATCATAAAAATGAAAACGGTAAGGGCACTCGCCTCAATGATTCAAGTGCCAAGACTTTTTATACCCTTCATAAAAGACCTGTAAAAGATTCAGGCGGCATTCAACCAGATATTTTTGTGTCCAATGAACTTGACTTGGACTTTTTAAAAGCCTTATATACGAAAGATTTATTTTTCTTATTTAGCCTCGAGTATTACAAGGCTAATAACAAAATGAATGGGCCTAAAGATTTCAAATTGTCTGAGAATGATTTTTTACAATTTATTCAATTTGTAAAAAGTAAAAAATTTGCATACGAGAGTCCCGTTTTTGTAAAAATAAAGGAACTACAAGAATTGGGTAAAAATGAAAAAATGAGCCAAGATTTAATGAATCAGATACTACAATTGAAAAATAATGAAGATTTAAATCTGGATCATTTAATGATGAAATTTAAATCAGAAATTAAAGAACTAATCGAACAAGAAATTATTGTTCACTATTTTCTTCAAAATGGTGCAAAAGAATGGTCCATTTCTAAAGATAAATCCATTCAAGAAGGACTCAACATATTAAATAAACCTGCCTCTTACCAATCCATCTTACGTATAAATGGAAGCAATTAATATTCTTGGTATTGAAACTTCTACACATCATTGCTCGGTTGCCTTTTTTCAAAACGGTAACCTAATTGCCAATCGATTGCTTTCAGAAGAAGGATCTCATTCCAAAATGTTAACGCTATTAATTGACGAAATTTGCAAGGAAGTTTCTATTTCTCTTGAGAATTTACATGCTATCGCGGTTTCTATTGGTCCAGGATCCTATACGGGTTTACGCATTGGATTGTCTACCGCCAAAGGCCTATGTTATGGGAACGACCTGCCCCTGATCTGTTTAAATACCTTACACATCTTGGCAGAAGCTGCAAAAGTAAAATATCCAGAGCACCTACTTTGTCCGATGATCGATGCCCGAAGAATGGAAGTTTACACCTGTTTATTAAATTCCAAAGGAGAGGAATTGATTCCTACGCAAGCAAAAATTTTGACTGAGGATTTTCTTTGTGATACAAATCAAAAAATCATTGCCTTTGGCAATGGTTCTTCAAAATGGAAAGAAATTTGTAATCATACCACGCTTCAATTTGAATCAAACTTTGATTACCCCAATGCAGTGTTCATGGGCAAACTTGCGAATGATTATTATTTGAACAAAAAATTTGAAAATCTTGTTACCATAGAACCAACCTATTTAAAGGAATTTATGGGCACTCAGCCTAAAAAATTACTCTAACATGGAAAACGAAATTGTAAATAAAGTCGCGAATTCTGGACTCATTCAATTGGATCTTGAAGATTTAAGACCCATTGGAGAAAGAGTCTTTTTTGATATCAAACCTCTACTTTATCAAGAATTAGTCTTGAAAGAAAAAGATTTTCGTACTTTTTTGGCAGAACATGATTGGTCTTATTACCAAGGAAAATATGTAGCCATCGGTTGCTCGGCAGATGCTATCATACCTACCTGGGCTTTTATGCTGCTTTCAATTCATCTTACACCCTATGCAAAACGTATCGTAGAAGGAAATTTACAAGATTTAGAAAACGAATTATATCGAGAAGTAATTGATACGCTCAACTTAGAGGAGTATAAAGAAGCAAGAATCGTTATAAAAGGATGTTCAAAAGAAAGTGTACCCCTATCTGCTTATATTTATTTAAGTACTAAATTGCAGCCGATTGCCAAAAGTTTGTTTTTTGGCGAGCCTTGCAGCACGGTTCCATTGTTTAAAAAGAAGTAAAAAATACATGTCTCAACAACCTCAAGAGCAATATCAATTTGTAGAAGAAATTGTTAATACGAATATACCCAATGCAGGTAAAATTCATGAATTAGAATTTTTTTATGGAGGTAATTTCAATTTGGCCGTTCGAATAAAAATTGATTTAGGTGAGTTTTTTATTAAATGGAGTCTAGGAGAAGATCATGGTCTTTTTGAGGCCGAAGCAAAAAATTTACAACTATTAGCACAGACTCATTCCGTTTCAGTACCTGAGGTTATCGCATACGGAAAACACCAAGAGAAAGATTTTTTAATCATGGAATGTATTCATTCCATCGAAAAAGCACCTACTTATTTTAGTGATTTAGGAGAAAAATTAGCTACTCTTCACAAAAACTCTCACCGCAATGGCTTTGGACTGGATTATGATAATTTCATAGGAGCAAGTGAGCAAAAAAACGATTGGAAGACTTCTGGAATTGATTTTTTCATTGAAAACAGATTATTATTTCAAATAGAAAAAGCGCTATACAATCGTAAAATTGAAACTGAACTAGCAAAAAAATTTGAACGTTTTTTCAAAGAAATTCCTGCCATTTTTCCAAATGAAAAATCATCTTTGTTGCATGGCGATTTATGGAATGGCAATACGATGGTAAATGAAAAAGGTTTAGCAACCTTAGTCGATCCAACTTGTTACTATGGATTCAGAGAATCTGAAATTGCCTTTACGACAATGTTTGGCGGGTTTGATGAAACATTTTACACCGTCTATCATGAACAATTTCCTTTAGAAAAAGGATTTCACGCTAGAATTCCATATTATAATTTATATCCACTATTGGTGCATGTTAATCTGTTTGGCGAGGGGTATTTACCTACCATTCAAACCATCTTGAAACCATTTTAATCTCTTTCTAACCAATTTAAAATGGTTTGATCTGGGTTTTGAATAGTAGGAAAAAATTGAATAAGTTTCCTTAGAATTTCTTCAACGACAGCATCCGGACAAGAAGCTCCACAAGTCAACATCACTCGAACATTTTCTTTCTTGGGAATATAATTTGAGCTTACAATTTCTTGCTTGCGACTAACATCAAAATGTATAATCTCTGAATCAGAAAGTAATTTTTCAGAAGAGCTGATGAAATAAGTTGGTAATTGATGGCTACAAAGTTCAACAATATGTGATGTATTTGAAGAATTGTACCCACCAGCAACAAGAGCAAAATCTGCCTCTTCCCTTAGCAAACCATAAGTAGCATTTTGATTATCATTCGTCGCATAACACAAGGTGTCTCGTGTATCCGCGAAATGCTCTTGTAGATTTTCAGCTGTTAATTGATAATATTCGAGCATTGTTTGTTTCAATAAATCCACAATTTCTTGTGTATCCGAAGCTAACATCGTGGTCTGATTCACCACTCCAATTTTTTGTAAGTGTTGTTGTGGATTAAAATCTGATGAGTACTGGCCCTCAAATTCTTCAAAAAATTCGCTTGCAGTTTTCTCATTTCTTAAATAAGGCACTAATCTTCTAGCCTCTTCTATATCTTTTAAGATTAAAGTAGGGGCATTTTCCTTTGAATGAGAAAAAGTTGCTTTGGTTTCTTCATGACTTGGCTTACCATGGACAATCACTGAATATTCCTTTTGACCAATGCTACTTGCACGGTTCCAAACCTTTTCCACAAACGGACAAGTTGTATCATAGGAATACGGATTAATTCCAATAGTTGATAATTTATTCTGTATTTCTATCGTAGTTCCAAAGGCAGGTACGATCACAATATCATCATTTCTTAGTTCATCCCAATCAATCAATTGATTGCCTTTTGTATCCAAGATAAACCGCAATCCCCTATCTTGCAAATCTGCATTTACTGCTGGATTATGAATCATTTCAGAAAGTAAAAAAATCCTTTTTCCTTTGTGTTCCTCAATAATGCGATAGGCGATTTCAACTGCATTTTCAACCCCATAACAAAAGCCAAAATGCCTTGATAAAAAAACCGTCAAAGAACCGAAATCAATAACAGACGGAGAAAAGTCCTTTTTCAATTTGTCTTTCAAACGTCTTTTTTCTTTAATTCTACTAATCAAATCACTTTTAAAAAGTGTAGGTATAGAAAATGACTTCATTTTTTTTATTTTTCTCTTTTCAGGTTTATTTAATTGATAAAACCTCAATTGGGGCAACTGGAACTCCATTTTACTCAAATAATAATGATAATTTTTAATAGGCGCTAGTTATTTTGTCACAAAAATAAAATACATAAATGGTTAGATATGTAAAAATACCTAAAAAAACACATATTTATTTGGTTGTTTCAAAACCTTATAACTAATTTTGTATTTGAATGGGCCACTAAATTTAATGAAAGCCGTGTAAAAGCTTATGAAAAGCCAAGATTCAATGCTTAAAACTAAAAAAAATTTAGCTAGCCGTTTTTCGGTGGGTAGGCTTTATCTGTACATGATTCACAATCCTGTGAATATCCTATATACGGGTCTTTTTATTGTCGTATTCTTATTTTCTTACCAAAACACTTTTAGTAAGAAAAAACAATTACAGTCTAATTTTTCAGGTAAAATTGAATTTGAAGGAGAAGAATCACATCGCATTTTAACACAAAATGCTAGTGCAACTTATCAAGTAGAGGGTGGTGTTAATGTTTTAACTATCAAAGCTTCTGATGAAAAAAATCTAGAATCTGTTTTTATTAGACTATTAGATGTT
>JBEBDG010000109.1:0-7745 GCA_041157165.1 Bacteroidota bacterium | reverse complement strand
AAGTATATCCAAGTCTTTCGCCTTCGAAACGTAATATTTTGGCAAAAATACTATGAAAGGTACCCATCCAAATGTTTTTCGCCTGCTTTCCTATAACATGCTCTATTCGCTGACGCATTTCACCTGCGGCCTTATTCGTAAACGTTAATAGAAGAATTGCGAAAGGATCTATTCCTTGTTCGATTAAATAGGCCGTACGGTAGGTTAATACACGTGTTTTACCTGAACCAGCACCAGCAATAATCATCAATGGGCCATCTGTGTGAAGTACAGCATTTCTTTGGGGCTCATTGAGACCTGACAAATAATCAATCGACATACAATAGGAATTCTAATGGGATTACTAAAATACAAATTTTACTCCCTTACTCCAACATAATTAAATGGTGTAATTTGTTTCAATTCAGCTTTGATGGACTCCGATACATTCAAATCATCAATAAAACGGTCAAAAACAGCTTTATCTATTTTCTGATTATTTCTGGTTAAATCTTTCAATGCCTCATAAGGTTGTGGATAGGCCTCTCTCCGAAGGACTGTTTGAATTGCTTCTGCAATTACTACATAATTATTGTTTAAATCTTGGTCAATTGCCGATTGATTCAATTCTAATTTACCAATTCCTTTCTTCAAAGAGTTCAGGGCAATTAAAGTATGTGCCAAAGGGACACCTACATTTCTTAAGACTGTTGAATCAGTTAAATCGCGCTGTAAGCGCGATATAGGTAATTTGGACGATAAAAATTCAAATAATGCATTAGCTGTCGCCAAATTTCCCTCTGCATTTTCAAAATCAATAGGATTTACTTTATGCGGCATGGCTGAGGAACCAATTTCTCCAGCTTTAATTTTTTGCTTGAAATAGCCCATTGAAATGTAACTCCAGATGTCTCTTGAGAAATCAATTAAAATCGTATTGATGCGTTTCATGGCATCAAAGTAGGCAGCTAAATTATCATAATGTTCAATTTGAGTAGTATTTTTACTGCGATTAATACCTAAATTTTTCAATAATTGATTGGCAAAATCAGGCCAATCGATGGATGGGAAAGTAACCGTATGGGCATTGAAATTTCCAGTTGCCCCTCCGAATTTACCACTAAATGGCACTTGATTTAATAAATCGATCTGACGATTCAATCGTTCCACAAAAACTTGAAACTCTTTTCCTAATCGCGTAGGAGAGGCCGGTTGTCCGTGGGTATGCGCTAAAAGCGCAACATCTTTCCATTCTTCAGCGGCTTGAAAAATCAAATCTTTTACTAAGGCTAGGTTTTGGAACAAAATGGCGTCATGTGCCTCTTTCATGGATAGAGGAATGGCCGTATTGTTTATGTCTTGGGATGTCAATCCGAAATGAATGAATTCAACAAAGGCGGACAAATCTCCAAATTCCGACATAGATAAAATGCGATCTTTGATGAAATATTCAACTGCCTTTACATCATGATTGGTGATTTTTTCCTTATCCTTAATCCATAAGGCATCTTTTTCAGAAAATGCCGTATATAATTTTCTTAAGGCAGGAATCGCATCTTTAGGAAAATCCGCCAAAGGTTTCAATGGAATTTCACATAATGCGATGAAATATTCAATTTCCACCCGAACACGGTATTGAATCAATCCAAATTCTGAAAAATAAGGCGCTAACGACTCCGTTTGCTTGCGATATCTGCCATCAACCGGAGAGATGGCACTTAATAAGGTTAAATCCATAATTGATTTCAAAGTACAAAGATAGGTGATTTTCATTGAAATGATTAACTTGCAAAAAAACAATCAAATGCTTAGTCCACGTATTTTGTCATTTATTTTGGCTTTTTTAATTGCTGGAGTAGCAACAGCATTTCTTTCTTTTTTACCCTCTACCGATTTTTTTACCTTGTTCGTTGCTTTTGTATCCGTGCTTATTTTTGGAGCAATTCTTATATTTTTTGTATTGGATTATGTGGTATTTAAAGAGGTAAATCAATTGCATGATGATATCAAAAAAATCAAAAATAAGAATTTAAAAATTCCCTCTAAGAGTCAATTGGTTCAAAAACAAAATCCCATTGAATTATTAAAAAAGGAACTTAGTACTTATGTTACTTCTACCGAAGATGAAGTAAAAGAATTGAAAAAAGCTGCTAAATATCGTCAGGAATTTTTAGCTGATGTTTCTCACGAATTAAAGACACCAATTTTTGCTGCACAAGGGTTTGTTCATACGCTTTTAGATAACCCAGATGAAGAGGAGGATATTCGCATAAAGTTTTTAGAAAAAGCGGCTAAAAGTTTAGATGGCTTGGATGAATTGGTAAAAGATTTACTTACGGTTTCTCAAATAGAAACAGGCGCTATTAAAATTGAAAAGAAGCCAATTGATTTGCGACCTGTAATCCTTGAAATTTTCGAGCAATTAGAATCAAAAGCCAATTTGCGAGATATAAAGTTGAAAATGATTGGCTTTCAGGGGCCCATTATCGTAAACGCTGATTTCCAAAGAATTAGTCAAGTTTTAATCAATTTGATTGATAATGGTATCAAGTATGGGAATGATGGAGGAAAGGTAATAGTTGAAATAAGTGAAAGAAATAAAACGTTTCAAATTGATGTAAAAGATAATGGCCCGGGTATCCCAGCGGAACATTTACCTCGCTTATTCGAACGTTTTTATCGTGTAGACAAAAGTAGAACCAAGCTTTCTGGAGGATCAGGTTTGGGATTATCAATTGTTAAACATATTGTTCAAGCCCACGGAAGTAAGATTTTTGTTCAATCCAAAATGGATAAAGGAACCATATTTTCCTTTAAATTGGAAAAAGGAAACTGAACCCCTGATTAGGAATATCTTTTATTGAAATAAAATACGATTAGCAATTAAGGCAGTATCAAAATTAGAATTCAAGCGTTTTATTAAAAAGCTCAAATAATAAAAAATAGCCAAATTGAGTTTGAAAAAGCTTCAGGGAAATCTTAAAAATCAGCTTAATGAGCATTTAAATGCCTCCTTCTTTCAATTTCTCTGCATTTTCTGCGATACGCAATTGTTCAATAAATTCACCAATGTCTCCGTCCATCACCACAGGTAAGTTGTAAACTGTAAAACCAATTCGATGGTCTGTAACTCTACCTTGCGGATAATTATACGTTCTAATTTTATCCGACCGATCGCCCGAGCCTACCATTGATTTTCGATTCCCTGCAATTTCTGCATTTTGCTTGGCTAATTCAATTTCATAAATTCTTGAACGCAGAACAGTCATCGCTTTTTCAAAGTTTTTTATCTGTGATCGCTCATCCTGACATTGCACCACCAATCCTGTAGGAATATGGGTTACACGTACAGCAGAATAGGTTGTATTTACAGATTGACCACCTGCTCCTGAAGAACAAAAAGTATCTTTTCGAATATCATTCATGTTGATCTGAACATCCACCTCATCTGCCTCTGGCAAAACAGCCACCGAAGCTGCTGAAGTATGAATTCTTCCTTGGGATTCCGTTGCAGGAACACGCTGGACACGATGTACCCCAGATTCAAATTTCAATTTACCATAAACATCTTCTCCCTGAACCGATGCAATTATTTCCTTGTATCCACCAGAGGTTCCTTCTGTGAAATCCATTACTTGGAACGTCCAACCTTGACTTTCCGCATATCTTTGGTACATTCTAAATAAATCTCCAGCAAAAATTGCAGCTTCATCTCCACCTGTACCCCCTCTAACTTCTAAAATACAGTCCTTTGAATCATTTTGATCTTTTGGAATCAACATTTCCTTCAACATTGCTTCCATTTCCTCTTTTTGAGGTAATAATTCTTCTAATTCAGCTTTTGCCATGTCACGAAAATCCTCGTCTTTTTCATTGGCAATTACCTCTTTCGCTTGATCTATTCCTGACAATAATTTTTGAAATAACAGATATTGATCAACAATTTTCTGTAAATCTTTATACTCTTTACTAAGTGTTTTGAATTTTTTTAAGTCGGAAACTACTTCCGGCATAGCTATCTGTTGTTCTACTTCTAAAAATCTTTCTCTGATAGCTTCTAACTGCTCAAGCATATTCTTTTGGATTGAAAAAACTCTGCAAAGATAATAATTATTCTCCCTTTTTAATCATTTTGACAAAATGCTCAAATATTTCGCCGATTTCACCTCCTTGCAAATAAGATTCCGTTTCTTTTAAATATCGGGGCTGTGATAAAAAATCTTTTTTCGCTCGATTTAAATAAGGGAATTGTTGATTTAAATGAGCCAAATGATTCTTAATTAAAGGTTGAAGCAGGTTTGGCTCCAATTCAATTTCTCTCATTAACTCCTCTGCTTTTTCCCACAAAATTCGTGTAAAATCACCCGACAATATGGCCGACAAATGGATTTTTCTTCTTTCTTCTTCTGTGACAGCATAAACTACTTTACTTAGAGATTTTCCGAAAGCACTTAATAAGGTCTCTGTCTGAGGAGTATTCCCTTCAACACAAATCAAACTGTCGTCTAATTTTGTATTAACACCTTTCTGAAGATATTGAACTGGAAATAAGACACCTACTGGGTTATTGTTTTCTGAGGCCGGATCATACAGAGCAGTCGCCTCAGCAATTCCAAAATGTCCAGATACCAATACCAAAGTGGCATCTTTGGGTAATATTAATTCTTGCAATACGTGTGGATAGGCACTCTCTGGAATACACAAGAAAAAAACGGTAGCTGCCGATTCTGAAAAATCTAAATGCTCCTGAACATGGGCATTGTATAAATATTGTACTAAATCTCTCGCATGAGTGGCATGTCGACTAAATACCTCCATCACCGAATTTCCTGCATTTTCAAACGAACGTGATAATTGCCAAGCAGCATTTCCTGCACCAATAAATGAAATCTTCATATTAGATAATTTGTTCTACCTTAGCGCCAACAAAGGGCAACCATTGAGAATCCAAAATTCCTGAAAAATTTCTCAAAAACATAATAAAGGATGGTTTAAATGGTTTTTGATTCAAAACCATTCCCGCTTCTTCTGGAGTTAAGTCACCTTTTTTCGAATTGCAATACTTGCAAGCAGTGGTTAAATTATCCCAAGTCGTTCGCCCTTGTCTTGATTTAGGCATTACATGATCCAATGTTAAATGTTCTTTCGATCCACAATATTGACATGCATAATTATCCCTTCTGAAAATATTTTGCCGACTTAAAACCACACCTTTGTACGGAAAGTAAACATACCGGTTGAGTCGGATGACGGAAGGGAATGGGAAAGTCTGAGTGATTGAATGTAGTTTCTCGGTTGTTGATGCGGCAATTAAATCTGCCTTATTCAAATAAACTAACAAAAAGGCCTTTGGCATTGAGCAAACAGCTAAAGCACTGTAATCTTGATTGAGAACTAAAACTTTCCGACTCATGTACAAAAGTTTAAATGGTTACCCCTTTTCCTCTTAATCTCTTGTCTTTAAAATTAGATAATTATTTCAATAAAATCAAGGGCTTCCCTAAGCAATGCAATGCCTTGTTCTTTTTTTTGTATTTTTGTCTTAAATTTTATTTTTATGAATTCCTTGCTTTCCCAAATCAAACATTTATCTCATCAAATTGCTGCAAAAACGATTGAAAGAAGAAGGCATTTACATGCACATCCAGAATTGTCTTTTCAGGAGTTTGAAACACAGAAATTTGTAAAAAAGGAATTGGAAGCAATGGGTTTGCAAGCCCAAGAAATCGCTGATACAGGTCTAATTGTTTTAATTGAGGGAAAAAATCCAACCAAAAAGGTAGTTGCCTTGCGCGCTGATATGGATGCGCTGCCTATCATAGAAACCAATGAAGTGCCTTACAAGTCCCAAAATCCTGGGGTCATGCATGCCTGCGGACATGATGTTCATACCTCTTCTTTACTTGGAACCGCTCAAATTTTGAATGAACTCAAAAACGAGTTTGAAGGGACGGTTAAATTACTTTTCCAACCAGCTGAGGAAAAAGCACCAGGTGGTGCAAGCATTATGATTAAACAAGGGGCATTGGAAAATCCAAAGCCTGCTGGAATTTTGGGCCAACATGTGGCAACTAATATACCAGCCGGGAAAATTGGCTTTAGAGAAGGGATGTATATGGCAAGTACCGATGAATTATATCTTACCGTGAAGGGAAAAGGAGGCCATGGGGCAATGCCAGATCTATGTGTTGATCCAATTGTTATAGCATCGCACATTATTGTGGCTATGCAGCAGATTATTTCTCGTAATAAAAATCCTCGTTTACCTTCAGTGCTAACCTTTGGAAAAATAGAAGGTTTAGGTGCAACGAACGTTATTCCAAACGAAGTGAAAATTCAGGGCACGTTCCGTGCAATGGATGAAGATTGGAGAGCAGATGGATTGTCTAAAATGAAAAAATTGGCTGAAGGTATTGCAGAAGCAATGGGAGGTTCAGCAATATTTGATGTATTAAAAGGATATCCATTTTTACAAAATGACCCAGCATTAACTCGACGAATGAAGGCGGCTGCCATTGAATTCATGGGAGAAGAAAATGTGATTGATTTGGATATTTGGATGGCTGGGGAAGACTTTGCTTTCTATACCCATCATGTGGATGCCTGTTTTTACAGATTGGGTATTCGAAATGAAGCAAAAGGTATTGTAAATGGGGTGCATACTCCCAATTTTGATATAGACGAATCAGCCCTACATCATGGACCAGGTTTGATGGCTTGGTTGGCAATCAGCGACTTAAATACCTAAAAATCAATAGGATTAGGATGGATAAATGCTAAATCCAAAGTGTTTGTGATTTTTTCAGAAGAAATTATTTTTGGCGCAATTTCGTTGTAAAGGTAACCTGTTGGTAATGGTAATTGGTGTTTTAGGCAACTTTGTTCAACCACATCTTTACGAAGAGGATGCTCTGGGGCTACTAAATTAAATATGCCGACTAAGTCACAATTGATGGCAGACAAGGTGAATTGAACAGCATCATCTAAATGGATATAATTGACCGGGCCATTTGCCCGGTCTACTTGTTTTCCACTATAATACTTTCCAACATATCTATCCGCTCCCATGAGTCCGCCTAAACGTAAAATTAAGTGTGGGATTTTGGACTGCTCAATTAATTGCTCCGCTTTGAAAATGATAGAATCCATGTGTACTTCTGATTCTTCGTTGATAATACCATCAATGGGGAGATAAACGGATGTTGATGATAAAAAAATAATTTTCTGAACGGGAGATCCTTTCAAATATTCCAGCCATTCTTGAATGATTTCAGTGTAAAAAAAATCACCATTGATTTTTACTCGAGGAGGGATACACCAAATCTGAAGTTCAGAATCGATGAGTGGTTTCCAAAGGTTTTTATTCATCCCCAATTCTGCCCTCCATGGGAGGTAGTGTAAAGAAGGAATCCCAAAAGAATGTGTATTCTTGGATCTTGTGGCCCATATTTCATGAGCATACCCAGACAATGCAATTGCCAAAGGATTTCCTAGCCAACCTGCACCGTAAATCGATATTTTCAACCTTTAAACATTTTGTGGAACAAAAGTGAGGTAAAATTAGTTTAATTTGCTAGAACTTTTACGTTTACAAATGAACAAGTTTATTTTTATCCCTCTACTTTCTATCATCCTCTTAAGCATTGATACGTATGTTTACCAAGCCATTCGGTTAGCGGTAAATAATGCTCATTCAGGAATTCAAATAGCAGTTAAGGGGGCGTTTTGGTTTTTATCAGCTTTGGTCATTTTGGGGATTCTAGCTT
>JBEBDG010000108.1:0-7812 GCA_041157165.1 Bacteroidota bacterium | reverse complement strand
ATAAGGCTGTTTTTTGTAAAACGAAATGCATCAGCGTAACCTATACGGTTGGCATTTTCCATTCTAGAAATGAATGAATCAAAGAATTTGCCAACGGTTTGACTGGCTGTGGAAGGAGCCCCTTTTATTTTGTTTTTTATTTCATGCGCTGATACTACTGTACTAGCGGTTTTGATTCCAAAAATCAGTGAACTGGCCTCTGCTCTTTTTATATCAATTAATAAAAGAAGTTCTTTAAAATCGGGATGACTTTTTTTGGGAAGGCCTGTTCTAACGTCCCAATTTTTTAATGAACTAGATGCTCCAATTGATAGATAGGAAGATTTACGGTCTTTTGTCACTCGAATGAGTATTGGATGTTCCCCATTATTGAGGATTTTGCCCTTGAACAATATGACTTTTAACGATGATGACATGGTATGCTGGTTCAAACATAGTTCAAACATTTTAGCTAAAAAAGCCATAAAGAATGCAAACAAAACGAAATTGTACTTTTGTAAAATGTTGATAATCAATTAAATAATGAAAATATCTAAAAATAACAAAATGAAAAATACCTGTATGGGGTGCAAGGGGTCGTGAGTTCGAATCTCGCCATCCCGACCAAGTAAAATCAAGGCCTCAGAGCAATCTGGGGCCTTGCTGTTTTTTGCCGGTTTACATATGGTTTACAGATTTGCCCTCTTTAATAGGATCTCAATCAGTTTAGTTTGCTTGTCTACAAGGTTTGATAAAGCGGTAATTTGGTTGTGAAACAGATTTCTTTCATCTTCAGATAGGGTATAGTTGTTCACAGTTCCATGCGGTGCGCTGTTGTTCATGTTCTCGAAATTGTAAATTGTATTTTCATCGAAATTGAGAATATCATTGGGATTTATTCCAAAAACTTCCGCGATTTGATTAAGCCGATCAAGATTTATTTGAGATTCTCCACGTTCAATTTTTCCATAACCATTGGTTGTTAACCCCAGTTTTTGTGCAACTGTTTCCTGTTTCAATCCTTTTATTTCACGAATTTTTCGAATGGAGCTACCAATTTTTGTGAGGTTTACTTTTTGTGTCATAGTCTTATTAGTTGCAATTTAGTTATTTTTAGTTGTCGAAAACAAAGTACGAGGAACTTGTTGATACTTATTTTTGAACAATGGATTTCGGAAAAGTTAAAAAGATTTATGTTGGATTGATAGTAGTTTTATTATCAGTTTATTTTTCCTCTTGTAAAAAAGAAGTTATTCTTCCAAAGACAGTAAATATCAAATCTGTTACTGTACAAAATTTTCCTGAATCTAACTCGGTAGGAAATTCTTGGGATGGATCACTCCAAGGTAGTTACCCAGATGTTTATTTTGAAATTAGGGATATAAATTCAAAGATCCTTTACACTCACTCATCAAGTTTGAGAAAGGAAAATATGAGAAAGGCTGATTTGCCTTTTACATGGACTGCATCGAATAATTTCGCCAGCTTTTCGAATTTGGATCAAGGTATAAGCATTTCGCTTTATGATTTTGAATCATTAACTGCCGATGAATTTATGGGTGGTGTAAAGACAAATACTACATTCAAGAGTCTTGTGGAAAAAGGTGATTTACCAAAAGAAATGGTTTTAAGTTTTGGTGAATATTCTTTCAAATTGGGTTTAGAATGGGTGTTTTAAGCGAAAATTAATAATATGAAAAAATATACAAGTTTATTTATTACTTCACTGTGTGTAGTATTGTTTGCAGGCTGTTCGGCAAACAGGGTTGTACAGTATCAATCCGAAACAGAGTCAACTTCTTCCATTAAAGTAAAACCATCGACTAAATTGAGTAATGTAGTGGTGACGCTTGACGGTAACCTGGTATGGGAAAAAAGTAGAAAGGTAAAAAGTTTAACGATTCAAAATGTTCCTGCAGGAAATCATGAATTACGCGTTACATCTGCAAGCTGGATTTATAAAGATGAAATTAATCATTCGGCGACAATTGATGTAAAGGGAAAAGGTGAAACAAAAACTGAAATAGTTTCCGTTCCTCCCTTTAGTGCTGGTTATTGGATATACAATGGAATTGTTTATTTAGTAGCTATATCTGTATGGTTTTGGTGAAATGAATAAATTACAATAGATATGAAAGCACTAAAAAATATCAGATACCTATTTTTATTACTTCCATTTTTTCTTGGAAGTTGCAAAAAGGATAATTTAGCAACTTTGCCACAGGCTGATTTTACTTTCTCAGGAAGTAATCTTAAAGCTCCAACAAACGTGAGCTTTAATAACACTAGTCAAAATGCTACCTCGTTTAAATGGGATTTTGGTAACGGGCAAACATCTACTGAATCATCGCCCACCACTAATTATAGTGTGGGTGGAGTTTACACAGTTACATTGACTGCGATTAATAGCAGTGGATCGAATAAAATCACAAAAACCGTTAATGTTCAAAATGAGGAAAAGAAGATGCCAGTTGCTGATTTTAGTTTTTCTGGAGCTAATCTTAGAGCTCCCGTTCAAGTGAGTTTTACGAATTTAAGTGAAAATAGTACATCTTATAAATGGGATTTCGGTAATGGTACGACTTCTACCTCTGCAAATCCCCAGGCGACATTCTTGGCCGGTGGTACATTTACCATCACTTTAACGGCTACTAATAGTAATGGAACGAATAAAATCACTAAAAACATTGTTATTCTAAAACCATTTACAAAAGTGGGAATTGAAGTGCTAACAATCGATAAATATCCTGCCACGAAATCCGATGGTTCCGATTGGGATGGCTCATTTCAAGGTACTTACCCTGATATTTATTTTGAAATTGTGAAATCATCTGATTACTCAACGATTTTTTCTCTACCGGCAACTTCAAGAAAAGAAAATTTGAGAACCGTTGATTTGCCATTTTTCTGGAAAAGTACGGTTGCAGGTTCACCTTTTTGTGACTTGATTAAAGGGGTTGACTTTGATGTAGATCTCTATGATTTTGAATCTGTAGGTACTGATGAATATATTGGAACAGCTCAGTTTAATTGGTCGAACATCAGCACATTGAGTAACCCGTATCCCACGACTATTCAGTCTAGCACTTTTGCGGGAACGGCTTCTAAGGTTGGTGTTACATTAAAGTTGATTTGGCAAGAATAATGATGGCTAATGTTTGGATAAAAATGAGGTGTTTATTTGCTGGTCTCATAGTGTTATTCATGAATTCGTGTAGTGAGGAAGTCACCGAACCAACTCATTTTGTCGGCGAAATTTTTGGTGGTGGAATAGTAATTGAGGTTCAAAAAAATAGTAGTGGTGACCAACATGGAATAATTGCTTCACTATCTGATGTGGCAGTAAAGAGCCTTTGGTCCGTAACTGGTCCTAATGGAGCAATCGTTACAAATGCGAATTCTACGACAGACGGCAAAGCAAATTGTCAGGCGATTAAACTTGCTTTGGGATTTGGGGGAACTGCTTGTAATGCATGTTTGGATTTTAAAGATGGTGGAAATAACGACTGGTATTTACCTTCGACAATTGAGCTCTTTAAATTATTCCATAATCAGAATATTGTCAATCAGATCTTGGAAAATGACGGAGACATCCGTACTATGCCTATCTCTGCTGAAAGATATTGGACTAGCACAGAATTAGACGGCGGTTCTTCAGCTGCGTATACAGTTAACATGGTAAACGGCCAGATCTTATATTTTAGCAAATCGGGCGATGCGCTCAGAATACGTGCGATTCGCCGGTTTTAATAATCGACCAGTTTCATTTAATAAATGAATAAGAAGGTTAAAATCCCACAATCGGCTTGATTGTGGGATTTGCTTTTAATCGTCTTTCATTTTCCGATCTTGCAAAAGAATCGATTGCTTTACGGATAACCTCTTGTTTGGAAACGCCGTGAATAAATGAAAGGACTCTGATTTGATCAGACTGTAAATTGTTTAAACTTATTTTAAACTGGTTTTTGTATTTTAACGCCATGGGTTACTTTTTGGGTTACTTTTTGGGTGATTTTATTGAAATAGGGGATACAGTGTAGGTTTTATACAAATTATCGTAAATGGGAATTGCATGTTTATTTTTTTAGGTGTTTTTTAGTTCCTTCCCTCCCTTTATTTTTATACAATATGTCTGAGATCCATTAGATTTGATTTTTTCGAATCCCATTCGTGCTAAAATTTTGCCAAGTTTTGAGTGACTAATACGTATTTTGCTATTTTCACCTAATAGTCTTTCTATTTCTTGAATAATTTGAAGCAGGGTCATTCTGTCGCTTGGTTTTTTATTTTCGTTTGGTTCAAAGTACTCCCTGAGAATTTCTTCCTCAATACTGTAAGACTGGAATTTTTCATTCCTTTCTTGTATCACTTTGCTTTCGGTTAGATCAAAATATGGCTTACATCCTTGGTTATAAAGAGCGAGAGCCTGGCTGTAAACCATGTCCATATTAATTTCATGTGCGTGATTTATCATCCCTTTTACTTCGATGCATAGAAATCTCCTTGATCCTGTTAAATCTTGTAGAAAGTCTAGACTATTAACAGAACCACAGAAAGATATGCGTCTAGGAAAATGCGTTGCATTTCTTGCGTATGAGGCCCTGATTTTTGTTCCTGGGCTCGTTATAAATTCCTTAAACTTTGGAACATCTCTCTTTTCTATTGAATCTAACTCATCAAGGTTTCCAATCAGGTTTTCTGACATGAGAATTTTAGTGTCTTTATCGCGAGGATCAAAAATTCCCTGAACGAAGTATTGTCTCAAACTCGGCGGTATTAACTTTCCCAACCATCTAGATTTCCCAACTCCTTGAGTTCCGATCAATAATAAAACCGTTTGGTTTTGAACATTGTAATCTAGGATGCTTGCGACTAAAGCAACCAACCATTTTTCGAGATAGTATTTTAATTCATCTTCAGCATTTAATGAAATAAATAGCTCACCTATGTAATCTTCTCCGTTCCAAGTTGGTAGATTTAGTAGATATTCAAGAAAGGGGTTGTAGTCATGGGAAAAAGAACTATTGAGGCTTGTTTTTAAAAGTCCAAGTCTCGAAGGAAGGCCCTGTTTTTCAAGTTCTTTGATTAAATCATTTTCCATCCTGTCTTCAATCTCTAACCATTCATTGCCATTTATTTTAATTTCTACTCGTTTTTTGACGATGTTGTATCGGAATTCAAAGCCCATTTCAGTCAATGAGACTTCCAAAATTTCGTGCTTGCTAAAATTTCGCGATGTTGGTTTTTTTGACTGATAATATTGGTTATTATATGCGCTGTTTATGCTGGTGTTAATTTCTTCAAAATCAAAGGATTCACATTGGAAATTAGTTAGGCAAAATTTAAGAAGTTCTTCTCTGTCGATTTTTTGATTTCTGCAAGCTGCAGCTAATTTGAAAACATATGCGTTTCGTTGCCCTTTTGTGAATTCCAAATTGAATGACTTTACTAATTGACCTTCAATGATTTTTATTTTATGGTATTTATTATTTTCTAGAAAATCAACTGGTTGTGCGTTGATGTTCAGATAGAGGTTTGGGTCATCTGATACAAAACATAATCGCGGAAGGTCTTTTACTTGAGAATCAGGTTTTACACCATATTTTTCTTCAAACATTGAAAACAATAGACTTGAAAATTTACTGTGATTTTCACTTGTTGAATTGGTTTTGTAAAACACTTTAAGTCCATTCCCTGATGGGCTGATAAAGAAGGCAAAAACCATGTTGTCTTTTTTGAGTTGTGACGTTAGTGTCATCAAAGTATGGTTTTCTAGTTTGTCAATGTCCAAATGCAGAATGCCACTATATTTCTTTAGGGCTTCTCCTTTCCGGTGTTCTTCGAAAATTCCAGCCGGTGTAAATGCTAACAAATGATTTTTTAAATTCGGCGCGTTGGGATCGTCTTGGTGTAAAGCATATCTGTAATGAGAAATTACATCTTCAAATTCCCCATCCTTGATTTTTTTGAAAACTTCTGTAATATCTAATTCATCTTGAATCTCGTTGAAGTTTCGAATGAAGTTTACTGGGTGTTTCATTTAAACCCACCTTTCAAGATTTCAGATTTAGTCTTCATTTTGCCTTCGTTCAACCAGGTGATCACCTCCGCTTTGTTGAAGTAGACCTTTTTTCCCTTTTTAATATATGGGATTTGGCGGTTTGAAGTCAGGCCATAAAGCGTTTGCTTGGCCATTTTTAGAAAGTCTGAAGCTTCTGAGATATTCAGAAACTCATTCTGTTGTTCAGGCATTTTTTCATCCTGCTTTGCGCTTCTGAGTGTTTCTTGTATTATTTCAACAAGCTCAGTCTTTGTAATTACTACTATGTTATTCATCTTTATGATTTTATCATCACAAAGATTTGGTGACTTTTTGAGACTGGAATCCAAGTTGGATTCAAGTTGGATTAGTTTTTTTTTGTTGTTTATCGTTTCGAGTTCAATTCTTGAATCTTTCTGTTTTTATAATTCTCCCATCCGTTTTTTAATTCATCGAAAACAGAAGGATTAGTATCATCATTACTACGGTGTACTGCATGGGATAATTTACTTTTCCAGTCGTTTGTTAATTTGAATCCAAGAAAATCCGCTATTGATTCGACCATTCTAATTTTACCTTTTTTTTCTAATCTACCGCACTCAATAAGGGCATATAATAACTGTATTATTTCAGTTTCATTTTGGCCGATCCAATAATTGTTGTGGTAATTCCCTTTGATTTCTCCTTCTAGATTGTGGTTTGTCAAAGATTTATTTTTTAATTCTTCGCGGTAATATGATTGCAAATTCTCATTGGATTTATAATCAGCAAGTAATGTAATGGCTGTTTTGTCATTAGTTATATTCAATTTAACACAGCAATTTAGAAATGCAGTCTCTTGAGTTAATTCAGAATTAAGGTAATAGTCTTTTTCCATTTCTCTAAAGAAACGGTCAATGGATTTTTGATAAAGTTGGCCTTCAATATCTAATTCTCTTGCATTGAGTTCTCTGAGAATATCAGAGTGAATAGGATACCCTTTCCTCACTTTACTTATTCTATTATCGCAGGCGGATTTTGTTTCGTTGAATATTCTCTCTGTTTCATCGAGAAAAAACTTATAAAGTTGGTTCATGACAGTTTTTCAAAGGCTTGTTGCATAATATCACTTCCGAAGCTGTCCAAATAGATTCGTGTGGTTTTTTCGTCTTCATGCCCTAGAGCTTGTCCAATGACTGAAACAGGAATACCTTCTCTTTTCAGCACTGTGGCAAAAGTGTGTCGGGCGACATAGGTTGTTAACTTGACATCAAGTTTCAGAGTTTCTCCGATTTGTTGCAAATCCTGATTTATTTGACGATTTACTTTGTGTAACCGATTTGTAATAGAAATTGATGTTGAATGAAACGCGCTCAATATCGGGAAAATGAAATCATCTTTTTTGCAATTTGAAAACCGTTTATAAATCTCTAAAATTTTGACTGCTTGTCCCGTTAGTGGAACATTGATTAATTCGTTAGTTTTCTTTCGAGTATAGAATAGTTGGTTTTTTTCGATATTAGCCCATTTCAATTGTGCGAGATCCACAAAATTTATCCCACCGGCATAGAAGCTAAAAATGAAGTAGTTTCGACTGTGAAATAACCTTAATTTTTCGTCTAGTTCTAGTTCTTCTATTTTCCTAAAGTCCTCTCTAGATATTGCTCTTTTTCGAGTCTTGATTCTTCGGAATTTGACCTCTTCCCACGAAATCGCACTGTTCTAAACTAGAGTTTTCAGGGTAACAAAAAACAGAAAAAAAACTAACTTGTTACCATGAAAAAATCAAAATTCACTGAAGCTCAGATTGTTTT
>JBEBDG010000107.1:0-7852 GCA_041157165.1 Bacteroidota bacterium | reverse complement strand
ATACGCAATCTGGTTTGAAAGGATTTAATCAACAAGGGAAAGAAATTTTTCTACAAACTAAAATTGCGGCTTTTTTATTTGACATGGAATTTTTAGTTTTAGCTTCAAAAAATAACCAAATTAAAGTGGATTGGATTTATCTTCATGTAAGAGATGGAGTTCAATTCTCAGGAATGAAACTAAAAACAATAGTTACTGAATTGTTAAATTTTATGACTATTTGGTTTCAAAAAAAGTAGAAGATTGGTTCTAAATTATTGAAACAATGACATTTCTATCTATCTTTTTTTATTTCGTATTAACCTTATTATTTTTTTTAGTAGGTTCTCGATTGCTTATTCAAAAGGGTAAACTTGCCAATAAATTATTGGGCGTCCAATTTTTAAATTTAACTTTTCTAATTATAATTGCTTATTTCTCAACGCCTGAAGGATTATTGAAATATCCATTTTTATTTAAAATTTCTACCCCATTTGTTTATTTAGTTTTTCCTGTAGCTTATTTATTTCAGGAATTCATGTTTTATCCGCAGAAAAAATTTAAGTGGTATCATGCACTTCATTTTTTACCGTTTATCTTGAATTTGATAGAATTTTCTCCCATTTATTTTAGCTCGAATGAAGTCAAATTAGAATTAATCAAAGCTTCAATTTCGGCTAAATCATTAACGGTCATACCTTCCAATAAATTTTATGTGTTAAGTAGTAATGTGCATCAAATATTTGGAATTAGTCAATTCTCAATTTATACTGTTTTGTTAAGTATTCGCTTGTATAAATATTTACAATTGGAGAAAGTCAAATCGATGTATAAAAATAAGGTATTAATCAGTTGGTTGGTAGGTGATATTATTATTAAATATTTTACAATTATCTGGCGTAGCTATTTTTTGCTTTACCCTATTGAGAATGCTCTTCAATTCAATTGGCAAGATATTTTAAAAATACTTGATTATGTCGTGCTGGTATTCTTGATTTTCTATTTTCCAAACTTATTGAATGGCATTACATTTATAGGACTTTCTCATTCCTTGCAAGATGGGAAAAATTCAAATGAAGATCCTCAATATCGAAAAATTGACGAATTTTTTGCTCTAGAAAGATGTTATTTATTAGAAGATTTAAATCCTCAATTTGTAGCAGATAAATTAGGAATATCAAGTAGAAAAATTTCATTTATCATCAAACGTAATACCCAATTATCTTTTCCAGATTATGTTAATCATTGGCGCTTACAATATATAGAAGAGCAATTGAAAACCAATAAAGTTTGGCATAATTATACCTTGGAAGCATTTGCTAGTGAAAGTGGATTTGGTAGTCGATCTAATTTTTACAATGCTTTCAAAAAAATTAAGAACCAAAATCCAAAGGACTACTATTCAGCAATAAGAGATAATTTGTCAATAAAACAATAGTTTGTCCAGTAAATTGCATTCTGCAAAAAACTGGACATTCGGTATTTTTTATTTTTTTTCATTTGAGAAAAAATAGTTCTAATATGAAAAATACCGACTATTCTCCCTTTGCAAATGTAGGTGATTTGAGGTGCTATAATTTGGAAGAATTGACTAATATTGTTTCGAACATGACGCTCAATGTAAGGGAAGGGAATTTATATAAAGAAGCTGAGTGGTCAAATGATTATACTTCTATCTGTATTCGATTTCATGCAGATGGTACATTTGACCAGTTGATAAAAGAAGTTTGGAAAAAGGAAAAATTGGAAATTGTTTACAATTAAGAAATTATTTGCAATACACTTCACGGTATAATTTTTGAATTGAATCTTCAAAAAAACGTTGTAGGTAGTTGTTTTGATTTACAATTAATTTGCTGTTGTCATCCGACAACAGCTTTTTTATTTTATTGGCTAAATCATCACTATTGCCTTGTTCATAATACATTCCATTGGGACCAACTACCTCATGAAAACATGACCCATTCGGAACAAGTGCCGGAATTTCTGAAACCATTGCCTCTAAAATAGGAATTCCAAATCCTTCAATGATGGATGTATAGGCAAACAGTTGAGCCTGTTGGTAAATTCCGGAAAGATCATCAAAACTAATATATGGTAAAATGACAACGTATTCCTCCAGTTTATATTTTCTAACTAACTCTTCTACTTTATTGGTATAAGCAGTTCTTTTCCCAATTAATACAACATGTGGCCTAATGTCTTGCTTAATTTTTGAAATGGCCTCAACTAAAAGTCCTACATTTTTGCGCTCTTCAATACTTCCAACATTGAGAATAAAATTATCAGGTAATTGATATTTAGTTTTAATATCTTTTTTCTTATCATCTGAAACTTTATCGAAATAAATTTTATTACAACCTTGGTAAATGACCTTTATTTTGTTTTCATCAATTCCAAAAAAGGTCATGATATCATTTTTTGTTTGTTCGCTAATCGCTACAATCACATCCGCCTTTTGGCAGGCACTTTGTAATTTTTTCTTATAAATCCAAACATCAATTGGATTGAATAATTTTGGAAAACGCAAAAAAATGAGGTCGTGTACGGTGACAATTTTTTTTACATGTTTGGGTAGACCCACAGGTAATTCATGACTTAAACCATGAAAAATATCTAAATTTTCAACACTTGGATCATTTGCCATAAATAGGCTTCTCCAAATTGAATTGAAGAAAGGAAATTTAAAAATTCCTTTTGGTTTAATAATATGTATGTTTTTCCCTTCAAAATATTGAGAGGTACCTTTGTGGCTTTTAGTTTTTGGGGTGTATAAAAAATATTGATTATTTGGATAATAACTAAGCAATGAATCGACCACAAACCTTGAATAATTTCCTAATCCGGTTTTATTTAAAAAGAGTCGCTTGGCATCAAATCCGATATTCATCCGATAAATTTTATGTAAAAATAGTACATAAACTAAATCGAGCCTAAATTTTAGAAAAAAACGAGTTAAGCTGATAGCAAAGCCTTGATTTGTAAAGGTTTATTAATATATTTCATTACTAAACGTATCAATTATGGAAAGAAGAGATTTTTTACAAACGTCTTTATTGGGTGGTTTGAGTACACAATTTGGTGGACAAAGTGATACCTCGCTGAAGCCAAAATTCGAACCCAAAATTAAATTAAGTGTTTCAAGCTATTCGTATTGGCATTTTAAAGGTGATCGGTACCCGATTGAAAAAGTAATTGATGAAGCTGCTGCCTTAGGACTGGATGGAATTGATGTGCTGCATCGTCAAATGGAAGGCGAGGATAATGCCTATTTGCAAAAGTTGAAAAAACATGCCTTTGTCAATGGAATTGCAATGACTTGTTTATCTATTCATCAAGGTTTTGTGACTCCAGATAAAGTAGAATTGAAAAAACACGTCGATCATACCATTCATTGCATAGAATTAGCCTATAAAATGGGAATTCCATGTTTGCGTTTAAATACGGGCAGGTGGAATACTATAAAATCTTTTGATGAGTTAATGGCTAATCGTGGAATTGAGCCCATCTTGCCAGGATATACAGAAGACGATGGATTTAAATGGTGCGTGGATGGCATTCAACAGTGCTTAGCGAAGGCGGAGGAATGCGGTGTGTTGCTTGCACTTGAGAATCACTGGGGATTAGGGTCAACTCCAGAAGGGATGCTTCGAATTCATGATACGGTCAATTCTCCCTGGTTGGGATTATTAATGGATACGGGTAATTTTCTGGAAAACCCATATGATAAGTTAGAGAAAATTGCTTCTAAGGCTAGTTTTGTTCAGGCGAAAACCTATTATGGGGGTGGCGAATGGTATACCTTGGATCTAGATTATCAACGAATCATTCAAATTTTAAAAAAGGTCAATTATCAAGGGTATATTTCGATTGAATTTGAAGGAAAAGAAGATCCTAAAATTGGAGTAAGGAAAAGTGTAGAATTATTAAGGAAAGCCATGTGAGATTTCCTCCTTCCACTTTCAAAAAAATTGTAGCCCCTACAGGAATCGAACCTGTATCTTAGGTACCGGAAACCTACGTTCTATCCATTGAACTAAGGGGCCATTGGGTAATTTAATCTAAACTTAATCCGGATTCAGTAATTATACTCGACTCTTGGTATTCGTAATCGGTATTGATTTCCCAAAGATTATGTTGCTCTGAGTCTACAATATTTTTTGCAGCTAAAATACCCATTAATATGGAATGGTCTTGGTTATTGTATTTAAAGGATCCATACCTTCCTATCAATTGCAATCCCTTGAATTGTTTGAAAAATGAAATAATTTCATCCAAATGGATTTTGTAATCCCCAAAAAAGATGGGATAACATTTTGGTACTTTGAGCGATTTAAATCCAATTACCTCACTTTTATTTGAAATAAATTTGCAAGTACTTAAATCTTTTAAAGCGATAGCATACAATTCCTCTTCAGATGCTTTCCAAATAGGATCATTATCAAAGCACCAATATTCTAAAGCTAAAACCGTATTTCCTTCATTTCCCTTAGTTATTTCAGGAACCCAATTATTAAAATTAGTAATCCTTCCGCAAACGGCTGAATTATCCTGAATGTACAACCATTGATCTTTAAATAGATGTTCCTTGTTAATATTTACATATAAAATCAAGGTATTTCTAAACGTTAATTGAGCCGCGTGGTTTTTAATTTTTTCCGTTGAAGCGGAAAAAATAGAAATCAAATTAGTGATAGGCATCGTGCTGATTAATTCATCACATTGAAGCTCAGTACCATTGGATAAAGTTAAACTAAAGGTATTCTCTTTATCATTATAAGTTATTTTTTGAGCACTGGTGTTGAGATTAATTCGGCCAGTGTTGGCTTCAAACAATTGGGCCATTTTAATATAGGTTTCTCCATTACCACCCAAAGGATAGGCAAACTGGTCGACCAAGGTTTTGTGCTTATTTTTTCCCCAAGGCAATAAAGAGAGGATGGCTTCCCCTAAAGAGAATTTCTTGATGCGCTGCTCTGCAAATTCAGTTCCTAATTCTTTTGATGAAATGCCCCAGAGCTTTTCAGTATAATCCCTAAAAAAAATCGAAAACAATCGATAACCAAAACGACTCACCACCCAGGATTCAAAATTATTAATATTTTTTGGAGGAGAAATTTTAGCTAAAAAATAACTGCCTAAACATAAAATTGTTTCCCAGACCCCTAAATTAGCTAATGCATTGAAGGCTTTTAAGGGGTAATTGAAAAACTTATTTTTATAATAAATTCGAGTGATTCGATTCACCATTTTATACTCTTTTCCAACAACCTCAAGCCATAAGGAATTAATTCTTGGATCACTTGAAAAAAAACGATGTGGACCAACATCCACAATCTGATCAAATAATTTAAAAGAGCGAGCCATTCCTCCCACTTGATCAGCAATTTCAATGATTTGAACTTCGAGATCTTTATGTTTGGATAAGCTATATGCTGCTGTTAAGCCTGCCGGACCCGCACCTAATATGATTACTTTTTTCTTCAAAAGAGTTTATTATTTTGCAAATTTACGAATTCTTATCTAACTGCTTTACCAAAACGGCAAAATCTTTGGGATACGGTGCAACCACATCCTTCACTTCTCCATTTAATAAATGAAAGGTCAAACTATACGCATGTAAGGCAACCCTCCTCATAAGTGGAAGTTCTTCTGTCTCCTTTTTTAAATTAAACTTCTTTTTTAAATCTGATAAAAAAATCATCTCTCCTCCATACATTTCATCACAAACGATTGGGGCTTTCAGACAAGTTAAATGTATCCTAATTTGATGCATACGGCCTGTAATGGGTAGGCATTCAACTAATGTGTAGCCTTTGAAAACTTGAAGAGTTCTAAACCATGTCTCCGCATGTTTGCCTTTTTGTCGATCAATGATGACCTTTCCATCCTTTAAGGGATGAATAGGTAAATTGACCATTATGCCATCCCAATCATGCATTCCCTCAACAACTGCGTGGTACCTTTTGGTAGTTTCACGATGTTCAAATTGCATTGAAATGTGTCGATAGGCTTCAGGATTTTTTGCAATTACCAAGGCACCCGTTGTTTCTTTATCCAATCGATGGCCCACTTGAGCATCCTCTGAATAATCTTTTGCCATACGTAGTATACTGGGAGCAAAATCATCCTTTCGTTCATCGAGCGTGGAAATGCCAGAAGGCTTGTTGATAACGATAAAGTCGTTGTCCTCAAAAAGGATAAGATCTTTGAAATGTAATTTCATAAAACAAATTTACAGTGGAAGGCTAATTTTTCCTAAAGTTGGCCATGGTGTATCTCCCAGTTGCCTATTTTTATACACCCCATGGTCCATCAAGCACTCATTGGCAAGCAAGGCAAATAAGACAGCCTCTTTGGCACTTGAATCAAAGCCCAATACATCAAAGTCTTCACATACGATATCTTCATTTAATTCCTGAAGTCTTTGCATGATGTAGGGATTAGAGCTGCCACCACCACTGACCAATAATCTGGAAGGATAGGTATTTGTATTAGGTAGGTATGTTTGGAGGGCAAGCGTAATACTTCGGGCAGTTAATTCAGAAATGGTACAAATTAAATCCTCTGGAGATAAAATTTGTCCAGCATCTGCAATTTTTTGATTGAGCCAATCCAAGTTGAATATTTCTGGTCCAGTACTTTTGGGGAAAGATTCCCTAAAAAATACATCTTTAAAAATTGTTTCCAATAACTTTTCGGACACTTTTCCTTGCTTGGCAATTGCTGCATCTTTATCAAAACTTAATTCTGGGTAGTATCTTCGAACCAATGCATCAATCAAGGTGTTTCCCGGACCCGTATCGGTTACTCTGATTAATTCCGGGCGTAAATCGCCCGGGATGAAGGTGAAATTTCCAATTCCTCCAATATTTAATAGAATTCTATTTTCTCCAGCTTTCCCAAATAATAAATAATCTCCAAAAATCGCCAATGGAGCTCCCTCTCCACCTGCAGCTACATGTTTTTGACGAAAATCAGAAAGAGTAATGATTCCAGTTTGATAAGCCAAATGATCACCATCTCCAATTTGTAAAGTGGAGTTAGGAAGTGAATGGTCGCGCATGGGTCTATGCATAACCGTTTGTCCATGACTAGCAATGACATCAACTGATTCATTTCTTACTCTCCATTTTTTCAAGGTTTCATTGATGATTTCAGCATGTTTGAATGCAATTTCGACATTCAAAGTAGATAAATTCGGAAAATGAATTTCCTCCTTTGCAAAAATTCCACGAATTTTTTTCTTGAATGATTCTTCAAAAGCAACAGTTGTAAAATGCAATACCTCTAACTGCGTCTGATGGCCATAGCCAGAAAAACGACATAAGGCCATATCTAATCCATCTATTGATGTACCCGACATCAATCCTAAAATGATTCGGTGTTCTTTTTGACAAATTTGATAAAGCTTATTTATAGAAGGATTCATGCCGCAATTTACGTATATTCCTTCGAACTAAATGCGTATCTTTGTTGTTTAATCTTTATTATGGCTTTAGATGTAATCATTGTTGGTGGAGGTATCGTTGGTTTGGCAACGGCCCATCGTTTATTGGAACAAAAACCAGATTTGAAAATAGCTTTATTCGAGAAAGAAAAGGCAGTATCCATGCATCAAACGGGAAATAATTCAGGCGTTATTCATTCAGGTCTTTATTATAAGCCAGGTTCTTTAAAAGCGAAAAATTGTATCGATGGGTATCATCAACTCATTGAATTTTGTAATCAGTATGAAATTCCCTACGAATTAACAGGGAAAATTGTGGTTGCATCCACAGAAGAGCAAAAACCATTATTGCATAATTTATTTATTCGAGGACAAGAAAATGGACTTGAAGGAATAAAAAAGATTACCTTAGAAGAAATGCGA
>JBEBDG010000106.1:0-7863 GCA_041157165.1 Bacteroidota bacterium | reverse complement strand
TCCTTTTTATTTGGAGGATGGGACTCTCATGCAAGATATTTTTGTGGCAGATAAATTACACTTAAATGAGAAAGGATATCAAATCTTCGCGGCACAAATTAAGTCATTTATTCAAAATAATAAGATAAAGTAAAAAATGGGTGTTATCGTAGATGCAGTCAAGCGTCCCTGGTTGCCTTATATTTCAATCGATTGCGTCATTTTTGGGTTTAAAAATGATCGTTTAAAAGTCCTATTATTGACCTTTAAAAATTCAAAGGTGCAGTGTATCTCGGGTGGATTTGTGGCACCATTGGAAGATGTTGATGATGCGGCTAAGCGTATTTTGTTTGCTCGAACAGGATTAAAAGATATATTTTTAGAGCAATTTTACACCTTTGGTGATGTTAAACGAAATGAAACTGCAAAAGAAGAGCATAGAAAAGTTAATTTAGATATGGGTCGATCAAAAGAGCATTTCGAATGGCTTTCTGATCGATATATTACAATAGGTTATTTTGCATTGGTGGATATAGAAAAGGTAAAGGTAAACCCTGATGAGATATCTTCTGAGGCAAATTGGGTGGATGTTGATCAAATACCTGAGCTATTTTTAGATCATAATTTAATCATTAAAAAGGCATTAGAGCGTTTAAGATGGTCATTGGACACTCAGTTATTAGCGTTTAATTTATTGCCTGAAACCTTTACGATGGCAGAATTGCAAAAAGTTTATGAGGTAATAATGGGCAAAAAATTAGTTCGAACCAATTTCCAAAGAAAAATTTTAAGTATGGAAATTTTGGATCGAATTGAGAAGAAATTTTCGGGAGGAGCCCATAAGGCGCCTTATGTTTATAAGTTGAAAGCGATCTCGTAATTAATGTTCCAATTAGCCGGATCACCTATTCGCTTTGACTACCCCATATTATGATATACATTTTGTACATCATCATCTTCTTCCAACTTGTCGATTAGTTTTTCAATATCAGCTGCCTGAACTTCTGTTAATTCTTTTGTTTCATTTGGAATTCGTTCGAAATCGGCACCCAATAATTCAAAACCTTTTTCTTCTAAGAATTTTTGAATCGCACCAAAAGAGGTAAACTCTCCATAAATGTTGATTTGATTGGTTTCCTCATCGACGAAAACCTCATCTACGCCAAGGTCTATCAATTCAAATTCAAGTTCTTCTAGGTCAATGTTTTCTGTATTGGCTATTTTGAAAACAGACTTACGCGTGAAAATAAAATCCAACATGCCTTGAGTTCCTAAAGAACCACCGCATTTATTAAAAGCAGATCGAATATTGGCAACGGTACGATTGATATTATCTGTCGTAGTTTCTACCAAAATAGCAATTCCATGCTGACCGTATCCTTCGTATACAATCTCTTTATAATCTTCTTGGTCTTTTGAAGTGGCACGTTTAATAGCTCTCTCTACATTGTCTTTTGGCATATTAACGGCCTTTGCATTTTGAATAATTGCACGAAGGCGAGAGTTAGAACTTGGGTCTGGTCCACCCGCTTTAACGGCAATAACAATATCTTTACCAATTTTGGTAAAGGTTTTTGCCATTTGTCCCCAACGTTTAAATTTTCTAGCTTTTCTAAATTCAAATGCTCTTCCCATAATTTTTAAATTTGATGCAAAAATAATGCAAGTGAAATGAATTTCATAATACCCAATAAGTCCAAACAAAAAGTTTTCAAAAAACTTTTAACTTGCATCACTTTAAGCCTATTATATGATCAAGAAATTACTTCTTTTTGCTATTTTTTCGATTTTTGCTTTCATTCAGTTGCAAGCACAAAGTGTTCGAAAGAATGCAAATTTTCAAATGCACATCAAAAAGGCTACAAGTTCTGTAAAGATAGATGGTTTATTGAATGAGAAAACATGGGAGCAGGCTGCTTTGGCTTCCGATTTTTACATGTGTAATCCATTTGATACACTTTGTGCAAATGTTCGAACAGATGTTCGAATGGCATATGATGATAAATATCTATACATTTCAGCCGAATGCTTTTTGCAACCCGGTCAACCTTTTGTGGTTGAATCCTTGAAAAGAGATTTTAATTTCAGTGCAAATGATAATTTTTTAGTTTTCATCGACACGTTTGATGATAAAACAACAGGTTTTTCTTTTGGTGCCAATGCGGCAGGAGCACAGTGGGATGGTCAAATGTCGGAAGGTGCAAAAATGAATTTAAATTGGGATAATAAATGGGAATCATCCACCACTTATAATTCAGAATCTTGGATTTGGGAAGCAGCCATTCCATTTAAATCTATTCGATATAAGGATAACTCGAAAATTTGGGGAATTAATTTTAGCCGATTGGATACCCGACAAAAAGAAAAATCTGCTTGGGCACCTGTGCCAAGGCAATTTCCAACGGCTTCTCTTGCTTTTGCCGGAGCATTGGTTTGGGAAACTCCACCACCTGCACCCAAGAAGAATATTTCCATTATACCGTATATCCTAAGCGGTAATACGATAGATTTTGAAAACAATAAAAATAATTCGCGTAATCAAATTGGAGGTGATATCAAGGTGGCCGTAACCTCAAGTTTGAATTTGGATTTAACCTTGAATCCAGATTTTTCACAGGTGGATGTGGATCGCCAACAAACCAATTTGGATCGTTTTGAATTGTTTTACCCTGAAAAAAGACAATTTTTTATAGAAAATTCGGATTTGTTCGATGGGTTTGGAACGGAAACTATTCGTCCTTTTTTCTCTCGAAGGATTGGTCTTGCCTACAATAATATTACCAAATTATACGAGCAAACACCAATTACATATGGTGCAAGATTGAGCGGAAAGCTAACAAAAGATTGGAGAATTGGAGTTCTCAATGTCCAAGCGGCAAAAGTTGATTCTGCTGCCAACCCCTTTATCCCTTCTCAAAACTTTTCCATGGTTGCATTCCAACGTAAAATATTTTCAAGGTCTAATTTAGGTTTCTTTTTTATCAATAAAAATTCCATTATAGAGGCTGATTCGCAAAGAACTAAATACAAGTTTAATGATTTCAGTAGGACCATAGGATTTGAATATAATTTAGCTTCTTCTAATAATTTCTGGATAGGAAAAACATTTTTTTACAAGACAATTGGCTCCAAGGAAAGTAGTCGAAACTTTGCTCATGCCTTGAATTTATCCTATAAAGACAACGATTGGATTGCTGTTTGGAGACATCAGTGGGTTGGAGAAGGTTTTAATCCTGAAGTTGGATATGTGCCACGTGTTAATTATTTCAACATCAACCCAGAGTTTGGTAAAATATTTTATCCAAAAAATAAACAATCTAAATTGTTTTATGCACAGACCAAAGCCATGGTAATTGGGTATTGGGATATCAAAGGAAATCAAACGGATAATACCAATGTAGTTATGGCAGATTTTGTCATGAAGGATCGATCTTCTTATAGTATTTGGACAGCTACCGATTATATAAAGTTATTATATGATTTTGATGCGACGCGTGTTGGAAATGAAAAGCTCAAAACAGGATCCGAACATACCTGGAAGTCAATAGGTTTTAACTTTATGAGTTCAGCTATTAAAAAGTTTACCTATTCTTTCACTTCTCGCTTCGGTGGCTATTATGCCAATGGGGCTAGGACGGGGATTACCTCTGAATTGGCCTATCGATTTCAACCCTATGTAAACTTATCGGTTGCGTTGGATTACAATAATATTACAGATGTGGAATTGAAAAACGAGTTGGGGGTAATTAAGCGAAAGCTGAATGCAGAATTTTGGATAATTCGTCCGAAGGTAGACATTACCTTTACGAATAAATTGTTTTTCACTACCTATTTGCAAATCAATCAACAAACGAAGAACGTTAATTTGAATTCAAGAATTCAATGGCGATATAAGCCGGCCTCCGATATCTTTTTAGTGTATACTGATAATTATTTTCCAGAAACCATGTTAATTCGTAACCGATCGATTGTGTTGAAATTAAATTATTGGCTTAATTTGTAATTCAATTTAAAAATCCATTCCTATGAAAAAGTTAATTTTTGCCTTTTTAAGTTTTATTTCTTTGTCGGTATTTGCTCAAAATCAAGCATCTCCACCTGCAGTTACCTCTCAAAAAATTGGTGATTTGTCTGTTTTAATTAAATATTACCAGCCTGCAGTAAAAGGTAGATTGGTATTTGGAACAAAAGATCAAAAAGCATTAGTGCCTTTTGGTGAAGTTTGGCGCACAGGTGCCAACGAGGCTACAACTATTGAAATTTCTCGCGATGCGCAAATCCAGGGAAAAACGTTGGCTAAAGGAACCTATTCTGTATTTACCATCCCTGGTCCAACTGATTGGACTGTAATTTTCAATAAAGTGGCAAAACAATGGGGTGCATATTCCTACAAAGCAGATCAGGATGTATTGCGAGTGACAGGTAAGGTATCTGAAGCGGCACCTACCGAGCGTTTTACAATAAATTTATCTTCAACAGGGCAATTGAGTTTTGTATGGGATAAATCTTCCGTTTCAGTATATATCAAGTAAGATAATAGATTTCATATTTATCCATAATTCACAAAGGTTTTCTTTTGTTTTAAGAAAGCCTTTGTTTATTTTTGTTTATTACCAATTAGCAAATTCCATCGTATGAAAAAAGTTTTAATCGCAGAGGATAGTTCGGTTATTCAAAATCTAGCAAAAAAGATTTTAGAATTTCAAAATTTCGAAATTCATGCTGTAAAAAATGGACAACAGGTTTTGGATGAATTAGCATCATCAGATTTCGATATTATTCTTTTGGATATCAACATGCCTGTTATGGATGGAATGGATTGTGCTCGTGCGGTACGTGGATTAGCAGATGCTAAAAAAGCTAAAATTCCAATGATTGCTATCACTGGCAATGCAAGAAATTATACGATGGAAGACTTCAAAGCCGCAGGCTTTGATGATTTTTTGGCAAAACCATTGAACTTCGATGCTCTTGTGAATCAGGTTAAGGCTTTAACAGAATAATTTTATGGGTCCGATTAAGGTTACCTTTCTCGGAACAGGTACTTCCCAGGGCATTCCCATGATTGCTTGCGCTTGTGAGGTTTGTCAATCCAACGACACCCGTGATAAAAGATTGCGGGTGTCGTTGCATTTAGATATAGCTGGGAAATCCATCGTTGTTGACACTGGCCCTGATTTTAGACAACAAATGTTGAGAGAATCCATATCTCATGTAGACGCAATATTATACACACATGAACATAAAGACCATACGGCAGGACTCGATGACATCCGTGGTTTTAATTATTTTCAAAAAGTTGCAATTCCATTATATGCACAATCGAGGGTGATTGATCAATTGAAGCGAGAATTTGCATACGCTTTTGATGAAAATAAATATCCAGGCGTACCCGATATCCAGGTTCATGAGATAGATGAAAAGCCATTTGAATTAAAGGAAATAGAAGTTTTACCAATTCGGGTTAAACATTTTTTACTTGATATTTTTGGCTATCGAATAGGTGATTTTACCTATATCACAGACGCTAATTTTATTGAAGAGGAAGAAATTGAAAAAATAAAAGGAACTAAAGTGTTGGTTTTGAATGCCCTGAGAAAGGCTTCGCATGTTTCCCATTTTAATTTAGCAGAAGCACTTGAAATAATTGCCAAGGTAAATCCAGAACAGGCTTACCTTACCCATGTAAGTCACCAACTGGGCTTGCATGCTGAAGTACAAAAAGAATTACCACCAAATGTCTTTTTGGCATATGATGGTTTAAAAATTACTATTTAATGCAGGTAGAAGCTATATTGTTTGACATGGATGGGGTGGTAGTGGATAACTTGCCCTATCATGTAGACGCTTGGTTATTGTTTTGTGAAAAAAAACAAATTCCTTTGACTAGGGAAATTTTTTACAAAGAATTAAATGGAATGAATTCAAAAGATACATTTGAATGGTTTTATAAACGTTCAATGACTAAAGATGAAATTCAAGTTTTAGAAGAGCAAAAAGAATTGATTTACAGAGAATTTTATGCACCTTTTAGAAAGCCAGCACCTGGTTTGGAAGATTTTCTGCATGAAATTAGAAAAAAAGGAATCAAAACAGCTTTGGCAACTTCCGCAGGTCCCGGAAATATTGATTTCACGATTGATGGTATCGGATTGCGAGACCAATTTGATGTAATTGTTGGCGGGGCAGAAGTAAGTAAAGGCAAGCCCGACCCAGAAATTTATATGTTGGCTGCAACTAAACTAGGTGTAAATCCAACTAAATGTTGGGTTATTGAGGATTCTTTGCAAGGAATTAAGTCTGGTTTAGGAGCTGGATGTAAAGTAGTAGGGATAACTACTTCCCATACCAGAGAAGAATTAAGCCACACCCACATTCAATCAAAAGATTTTGTTGGATTAGCTGGTAAACTTTTAAATTATAAGGACAGATGAAGTTTTTATTGACAAGCCTATGTGTATTCTTTTGTTTTGTCTTAAGTTATGGACAAAAGAATAAATTAGAAATAAGAGCCGGGAAAGAGATTGTTGAATATGTACCTGAAAATCCTGAGATATTTCGGCCTTTGCCAGAAAATTATCAGGTGGAGATGTTAAAGAAAATGGCTCAAGAACAAATGCAACTAAAGACTTTGGGAGTGAAAGAAACGAGTCAAAAGATGTTTAATTTTATCTACGCTGCCAATACACCTACCGAAATTGTTGCCATTTTTGAAAAGGCTGGAAGTATTTGGGAAAAGGTATTCACCACAGATCAAACCATTAACGTACAAGTGTATTGGACTCCTTTGGCATCTAATGTATTAGGTAGTGCAGGTGCTTCCAATTATTACGCTAATTTTCCAGGTGCTGCAAAATTGAACACCTTTTATCCGATTGCCTTAGCTGAAAAAATAGCGCACAAAAATTACAATGGGTCAGAACCTGATATTGTTGCTCGATTTAATTCTGATTTTGCTAATTGGTACAAAAGTCTAGATGGTTTACCCAAAGTGGGTAAAGAATATGATTTTCTTTCTGTTGTTTTACATGAACTTGGGCATGGCTTAGGATTTATAGGCCAATTTGAGCAATCTACTGATAAGACAACTGTCGGTTATCGATATCCAGCAATTTTCGACCAATTTATGGAAACAAAAGCTGGTGTAAAATTAACCGATACAACCACGGCCTATAAAAATAATTCAGCTTTATTGTTATCTGCAGTTACCTCTGGTACCGGTTTATTTTTAAACGGCCCTAATCTAGTAAATGCAAATAAATCAAAGGCAATGTTATATGCACCCAAATCATTCATAGAGGGTTCTAGTATCTACCATGTGGATCAATTTACCTATCCAGCAGGTGATCCAAATTCATTAATGACACCAAACATTGCACCCGGTGAAATAACACGCACCGTTGGACCAATCGTTGAAGGTTTCTTCAAAGATATGGGATGGTATGGATCAAGTATTTATGCAATTAACTACGACGACACGGAAGCAACAGATAAAGATTTTATTTTTGAAGCAACTGTGTATTCTGATACCCTTATTAAGCCCGGTTCCTTAAAGTTAATGCTTTCTTCCAATGCCTCTATAACCTCAGCAACTGCCTACACGCCAACTTTGGTTCAAGGCTCAACCAATAAATACCAATTTTCATTGCCAAAATCAACTGGAGACCGTGTAATTCGATATTATTGGACTGCCCAAACTGCCTCAGGAAAAACATTTGTTACGCCTGCAGAGGCACCATATGTATCTGTTTCAGGTAAGAATTTTGGTAGTTTTTATCAATTTACCATTGGAGCAGATACTGTAAAACCAAAGGTTGTGTATTCGAATCCATTGAAATATGTTTTTGCTTCACAAACCTCCATCACCTTGCCTACTTTGTATGC